>JAGVKR010000794.1 GCA_020050375.1 Planctomycetales bacterium | reverse complement strand
GGCTTCGGCCCCGTTGCGGATTTCGCCGCGGACGAGCTCCTCATCCTGGCACGACGAATACATCCGCCCCGATCCGGCGTGCGAGAACGTGTAGTCGCCCCCTTCCGTCACGAAGGCGTTCGACCATTGCGTCACGTCGTAACGGTCGGGACCGGCGACACGGGCGATGGCGACCGAATGGACGCTCGTCTGTTCGCCGTAACCGCGGCGTCCCACAAACAAGAAGGCCAGGCTGAAGACGAACACGATCGCGAGCAGCGAACCGAAGACAATGCGGTAGTCGCCACCACGCCTTTTGCCGATGGCGAAGCACCCGGGGAAGATCAAAGCGATATAGACCAGCGACATGAGATGGATCAGCACCCAGCTATGATTGGGGCGAGACATCTTCTTGAGCGCCGTCATCAGCGGATCGTCCCCTTCCCACTGGTAGGTGAAGAACATGTTGTCGCTTTCCGGCAGGGCCTTTTTTGGTTTGCCCCCGGCTTCGGTTAATAGCGAGGACTTTTCGGCCAGCTCGGCGGCGACTTCGGCCGGGTCGCGTCCTTCCAGCAACACATTCTCGACGTACGACGGATCTAGCTGGCGGCGCGATCGATCGTGGCGATCGACGAATCCCAACCCCACACGCTTCCGCGTCGCTTGCGCGTTGAGCGGTTCGAGCACGCCGGTGAATTGCGGATACTCTCCCTGAAGTGTGCGGAGCAGGTGAACCCGGCCGCCGTGGTTGACCCATTCGAGAAAGGCCCGCGCGCGCCCTTCTTCCCAGCGGGGAACGTGATCAATCGCGACGCTCTTGAGGCCGTCGGTCGCCGTCAGGTGAATCGGAAAAAGGTTCTCGGGAAAACGTTTGAGGGCCCCACCGCTGCCGGCGGTGAGGGCGTCGGGCTCGTCGAGCAGGACGCAGGCCGGTTTTCCCTGCCGCGGCTTGGGGAGTGCGTACGTGCCCGGGGTTGAAGAACCCCACGAGACCGACCATTCCTCCCAGTCGAACTTCGAATAGGGATAGAACTGCACCCAGCGGCTGGAATTCGGTGCCAGATAGATCGCTTCGACAAGCGGGGCGTCCACGTTCTGGTTCGCGACCGATTTCCGCAATGTCAGGGCTCCGTCGAACGGCTGCGCGGAATTGTTCGAAAACAGGACCGACAGAAGATTGAACCGATTGGCCACGACCTGTCCGTCGTAGCCCCATTGAACCTGCTCGATGTCGGCCGCGCAGGCGTCGCGGTGGCATGTCGCGAAGGCGCACAGCAGCGTGGCGACGGTGCAAATGGCCGACCAGCGGCGCCGGACTATGGCGATCAAGCGTTCTGCAGGGATCGGCCTGAGTGCCGATCCGCGAATGTCTCGGGACAATCGATTCTGAAGACAGCGCCCGGCGTAAATCGCGGAACGCCACTGAGGGCGTTCCCTACAGGCGCCGACAACCTCTTCAGAGCCATGGATGGCCGAGCTCATTGACTCTCCGCACGCCCGAGGAACCGATCGGCGTTGATGAGACAAATCCGCCGAATGAGGATGAGCATAGTTCCATAGCCGACGAAATTCACTATCATCGCCTCCCACGGGCGACCGGCGAATTCGTGCAAGCCGTTGAATTCATTGAAGGGGACAATCATCATCGGACTGAAAAGGAAGAGAAACGTCCAGGAGCTGTCGGGGCCGAAGCCGCCAATGAGGATTTGAATTGGCAGGAAGATGAACACGAGCGGCAGAATGCACCAGCCGACGAGGGCCCCCAGGGCGGCGACGATGGCCCGGGCATGCGTGCGGACGACGAGTCCGATCAAAAGCGAGAGCCACGCCGCGAGGGGGAGATAGATCCCCACCGAGAGCGTCGAGCAGATGAAATACAACGACGAGTCGAAGGGGTGATACGTTGCTCCGAACCGGGGATCGGTCAATCCGCTGCCTCGCCACCAGATCTCGAACACAAAGATCGTGAAGAAGGGAACCAGGAGCACGATCATCAGCCGCTGGACGCCGCGGAATTTCTGCAACAGAATCTGCCGGCCAACGAGGGGAGTCGTCGACAGGACGTCGAGCGTCTGGTGCGAGCGCTCTCCGGCAATCAGGCTGGCCGATTGCACCGAGATCATCAAGACCGAAACGAACCACAACAGAAACAGCGCCATCGACGCCCCGGCGAGGCTGCCGTCGGTGGCCCCCATGGCAATCAGCATGCAGATCGCCCCGAGAATCCCCTCGATCACGACAAAGATGCGGAACAGGTATCGCGAACGTCCCAGCGAACGCTTCGTTGTCTCACGCCAGGCGACCGGGTTAATGTCCGGCAGGACCGATTTGTCACGGATCAGGACGATTCCTCGCGTCACGCGGTTTTCGTTGAGCCGGTGAAATCCCCGGTCGAGAAGCTTGAAGAAATTCAAGACGATGTTGCGCGGGGGAACGAATGCCCGCCGTACGACGAAGGCCCGCGCCAGCACCATGAACACGCCGCACGACATCAGAATTGGGATGCTGCGCAGAGCAATCGTCTTGAAATTGCCGCCTCCCATCGCCCCTGTTACGAAGAACTGGGCCGGTGCGAAGAACATGAAGAGCATCGCTTCGGGGGTGTCGAACGCCGTGAGACTGGCGATCTTGTGCATCAATGGGGAGTTGTACAAAGAAGCCGAGAGGAGCAACTGCACAACAATGATCGGTCCGTAGAACATCAGCAGGGCGAACAAATACGACCAGACGAACGCCCCGACTGTCGTTCGAAACCACGCCGAGCAGAAGACCGCCAGCGTCCCCATCTGCAGCGCCGCAACGCCGAGCATCCACACGCCGCTCCACAAGTATTCCGCCGAGATCCCGCCGATACTGTAGGCAAACGCCAGAAGAGGCAGTGACAGGAGCAGGAAGCACGCCATCGGGATCAGGCGTCCGAGCAGCTTCTCGAAGACGATCGTCCAGGGCCCGAGGCGGGTAAGAAAGAGGAGCATCAGGCTATTGCGCTCTTTCTCCTGCGTGATGACGCCGCAGGTGATCGCCGGCATGAACAGGTACACCCCGGCAAATTGCAGCCCCATCAGGACGGAAAAGATCTGCGCCCCTTTTCCGAGGATTGCGAAGGGGCTGGTGCGGCCGACCCGAAGCGTGTCGTGGAAGATCAAAAACGCCACCACAAACAGCAGGACCGCGTAGGTCACGCGCAGGATGTACGTTCGCTTGCGGGCGGCCTGCTCGATCAGCTCCTTGGCCAGAAGCGGCAGGCCGAATCGGGAGGTGAGCGGGGGTGTTTTCACGTCGGAGGTTCCGGAAAAGGTCGACGCCGACCAGAGTGGATGAATCTTTCGATCGACAAGATCGTCACATGCAATCTGTCGTGCTGGTTTCAACCAACACGATAGAACCTCTCGTGTGGACTGAAGTCCACACTACAAAGCATCACGCGGTTTTGCCTTCGGTGAGCTTCATGAAGGCGGTTTCCATATCCATCGCTTCCGGCTGGAACATGCGAATTCGGGCCTCGCATGCCACCAGGTGACCGTGCAGGTCTTCGATCGAGGTCTGGTCTTCGTGGACGCGAATCGCGAGGCGATCGGTCTGCATTTCGACCGATTCGACACCGGGCACGTTG
>JAGVKR010000694.1 GCA_020050375.1 Planctomycetales bacterium | reverse complement strand
GGCCAGTTCTTCATACTCGCCGGGGTTGGCCTTCAGAACGATTCCTTCGCCTTCTTCGCTTTGAAGATAGATCTTGCCATCGGCAAACACGGGAGAGGCCGAGAAATTCCCTCCGATGCGGTTCTGCCAGCGCTGCTTGCCGGTCCCCGCCTCAAGACAGGTGGCCACGCCGTTGTCGCTGATCAGGTACAGGGCGTCATTGATCAAGAGCGGCGACGGACTGTTGGGGACTGCCTTCTTCAGGCGCCAGGGGACATGCGTCTCGGTAACGTCGCCAGCCGCACCTTCCGGGCGGATCGCCAACAGTGATGGCGTGTTGAAACCGGTGCAGACGAACAGCAGTCCCTGGCCGTAGACCGGTCTCGGAACGACCGAAAACCCCCCCGGATATGCCACCTTCCAGATTTCGCTGCCATCGTGCGGGTTGTAGGCGAACACGGCGTCCGAACCGGTGCTGATCAACTGGCGACGGCCTGCGACCTCGATCACGAGCGGAGTGCAGAACGAAAAGCCCTTTTCGGGTTTTGTGTTTCTGGGCACCTTCCAGCGGATCTTGCCGGTCGTTTCATCGAGCGCCGCCACGAATTGAACGTCGAGCCCGTCGCAGCTCACGACCAGCAGCCCGTCGACGAGGACGGGCGAACCGCCACTGCCATGCTGCGGGTTGTACTTGAGATCCTGGTTCCTCCAGAGGACATTACCTTCGAGGTCGAGGGCGGCTGTCCCGTGCGTCCCGAAGTGCACGAAAACCTTTCGTCCGTCGGTGATCGGTGTAGGGCTGGCGTGACTGTTTTTGCCGTGAATCTTCACCCCCTCGCGCTGCCGAAAGATTTCGATATCCCACATCAGCTTTCCGTCACCGGCATCCAGGCACAAGGCCCTTAGCGAGTGGGGTGAGTCGTCGCGGTCCTCGAGGGGGACGGCGGTCGTCAGGTAAATCCGCTCCTTGAGCAGAATCGGGGACGACCAGGCCTTCCCGGGAATTTCCGTACGCCAGGCGATGTTGTCGGTTGCGCTCCAGCGGGTGGGGAGCCCGGTCGCCGTTGCCAGCCCCTGACCGGTGGGACCGCGAAATTCGACCCAGTCCGCCGCCCAAACACCTCCCCCGGCGACCGAACAGAATAACATGGCTGCAAGCGTGGATGCGATTCGCATGTCGGAGCAATCCTTTCGAACGAAATCACAATCTTTGCGAGGAATGCACCGGCCTGAGGGGAGCACAACGTTCGGCCGAGCGATGGAACACAAGGTGGAGGAAAGCGGCGGGCGGGGTCGATCACCCTTCGGCGATCGCGACGATTTCCATGCGGCGGGAACCTTTCGGAAGCGGAACGTCGACCTGGTCGCCGGGCTTCTTTCCGAGCATGGCTTTGGCGAGGGGGCTGCTGGTCAGAATCTTGAGGACGTCTCCCGAGTAGTCTTCTTCTCCGGGACCGACAAACTCGTATTTCTCTTCGATCCCATCGGAAAGATCGCGAACGGTGACGACGCAACCGAACGCCACGATCCCTTTGGGGATGGCCGACTTATCGACGATGTAAGAACTGTTGAGCTTGTCTTTGAGGCGATTGATCCGCGCCTGGAGCAGTCCCTGGGCTTCGCGCTGGCCGTGGTATTCGGCGTTCTCGCTGAGGTCACCCTCGGCCCGTGCATCGGCGATTTTTTGCGCGATCTTGGGCATCTCGACGTCTTCGAGCACCCGAATCTCTTCGCGAATCTTGTCGAACCCCTCGCGGGTCGTCGGGATACGATCCATGATCTCTCGTCACCTCCACACACCGTCAGAGGAGCCGGTGTCGGGTGAGGCCCGATCTGCCGGCCGCAAATACAAAGAACTGGCGGTGAGCGCCGAGGCGTGGTTCGCCTCGCAACTCCCGCCAGCCTGACATTCTATTATTGCCGGTTCGCAGGCGGTATGAAAGGGAATTACTTGACCTTCACCCACTGCTTCGATTTGGCGCTGGCCAGGACGGCGTCGCAGACTTTTTGCGTTTCAAGGGCGGTGCGGAAGGTCGGCTCGGCGGGCTTGCCGGTCTCGAGGCTCTTGAGGAAGTCGGCGACCTGGTGGACGAACGAGTGCTCGTATCCGATCTGCAGCCCGGGGACCCACCAGTGGTCCATGTAAGGGTGGCTGCCGTCGTGGTCGGTGACGTGAATCGAGCGCCAGCCGCGCAGTTTGCCCTCGTCGCGGTGGTCGAAATACTGCAAGCGGTGCAGGTCGTGCAGATCCCACTTGATCGACGCCTTTTCGCCGTTGATCTCGAACGTGTAGAGCGCTTTGTGTCCGCGGGCATAGCGGGTTGATTCGAACGTCGCCAGGGAGCCGTTTTCGAAACGCCCCATAAAGGTGCAGGCGTCGTCGATGCCGACCTTTTCAACCTTCCCCGTGAGCGTGTGCTTGCGTTCCTTGATGAAGGTTTCGGTCATCGCGGACACGGTGCTGAGCTTTCCATTGAGCCACAGCGCCGTGTCGATGCAGTGGGCCAGAAGGTCACCGGTGACGCCCGAGCCGGCGGCTTTGGCGTCGAGTCGCCAGAGGGCGTTGCCTCCCTGCGGCAGATCGGCGGAGATCGTCCAATCCTGGAGGAAGACGGCCCGATAGTGAAAAATGCGACCGAGGCGCCCTTCGTCGATCAATTGCTTGGCCATCGTCACAGCCGGCACGCGGCGGTAGTTGTACCAGACCATGTTGGGGACCCCCGCCTTTTCGACGGCGGAGACCATCTTCAGCCCTTCTTTCGTGTCCATCGAGAGGGGCTTCTCGCAGAGCACCATCTTTCCGGCCTTCGCGGCGGCGACGGCGATGTCGTGGTGCAAGTTGTTCGGCACGCAGATGTCGACCGCGTCGATGTCCTTCCGCGCCACCAGTTTTTTCCAGTCGGTTTCGATCGATTCGTAGCCCCAGGTATCGGCGAATTTCTGCGCCGCCCCGGCGTTTCGGGCGCACAGGGCCTTGAGCACCGGGCGGTATTTGAGGTCGAAGAAATTATTGGCTTTGCGATAGGCGTTCGAGTGCGCCTTGCCCATAAAGCCGTAGCCGATGAGGCCGATGTTCAACGGTTTCGTCATAATCTGAAATGCTTCATTTCCAAAGTGAAGATGGATTGCCTATTCCGAATACGATTCGTTTGCTCCTCGTCGACGCCCGCGCCTCTCAATTCAAGTGTTCAGGCGTCGTGACGAGATCGTCATTTTCCATCCAAGCTGGTTTAAGCCCAAGATAGAGAACATCCGGGTCAATGTCGGCCCCATTAGGCCAAACGACGGTGCCCAATTCCTGATCGACGTGGATCGTGCGGAACACCTGCGGGTTCCTGCGAATCTCTTCGAACACAGGGCCGCGAAGATAGTTGTCGAGGTCGATGTCTTTGCTCAATCCGTTCGTAAATGTCAGACGGACTTGAAAGTCCTGAAGAAGTTCAACGGCTTGCACGCGGACCATTTGTCTCATGATGGACGCTTTCCAGATCAATCCAGGGGCGGGATATCGACCAATGTCTGCCCGACTCTTGCCCGCTGCCAGTTTTCTCGAAGCTCTTCCCTGTGCAACGACGCCCATTCCAGCACGAGTGCGAGTGATCTTCTTGGCAGACCGCCTACGAGAATATTCAGCGTATCAATCGCAAACTCCGCCTCGTCGCTGGCATAGGCCGCGTGAAAATGGGGTGGCGCGTGATCGTTATAGTACATCAGGATCTTGATGCCATAAAACTGGCTGATGCAAGGCATCGTCAGTTCTCACGAATGGAAGAATTCGACAATCATCGAAAGACCTCCGCTATGCGCTCCACCCATGCTGTTGCTTCACGGCGATCATTGCCTCCAGAATATCGTTCCATGTCTGCGGCTTCATCATTACGTCGTTGGGGAACATGCAGCCGTCCCAGCAGACGTGCTGGAACTTCTTCGTCAAATTGCCGTAGCTGTCGCGCATCCAGTAGCCGGCGTGGTGGGCGATCGAGAGCTTGCCGTTGGGGTCGTTGGGGAGGCAGTGCCGGCCCGTTTTGTCGTGGCTCCCCGAGCCTTTCACGGTGGCGTCGTTCTGGGCGATGTGAAAGTCGATCGTCCAGGGGCGGAGCGCGGCGGTGAGCGTCGCGAGGGCGCTGTCGAGTTTGGCCGGGTCGCTCCAGTTCCAATTCTCGGGGAGAATGCGATCTTCAGGAGCGTTGTACCCCAACGTGTAGAGCAGCGTGTGGGCCATGTCGGCCTGAAAACCGAGCGTCCCCGGCCGGTCGGTCAATTCGAGAAGCTGCACCATCCGTCTCCAACTGTGCATGCCTCCCCAGCAGATCTCGCCCTCGGCTGCGAGCCGCTCGCCGTGGTCAGCAGCGACGTCGCACGCTTCGCGAAACGTGGCGGCGATCTTCTGCTGATTGGCTTCGGGATCTTTGAGCCAGTCCCCCGGCCCGGCCGACGAGTCGATACGAACGACGCCGTATGGTCGGATGCCGATTTCCTTCAGCTTCTTCGCGATCCGACACCCTTTGCGGACCTGCTCGACAAACTGCTTGCGCTCGGCATCGCTCCCCATCGCTGAACCGCCCCCGGTTGGCCCCCAGACGGGAGCAACGACCGAGCCGATCACCAGCTTGTGCGCCCGGACTTTGTCGGCAAGGCGCTTGAGATCGTCGTCGGTCGCGTCGATGCTGACGTGCGGATCAAACAGAAACAGATCGACCCCGTCGAACTTGACGCCGTTGACCTCGGCGGCAGCCGTCAGTTTGAGCATCGTGTCGAGATCGATGAACGGCTCGGCGCCAGGAGAGCCCTTGCCGACGACACCAGGCCAGGCGGCGTTGTGGAGTTTGGGGAAGGTATTGGTGGAAGCCATGCTGGGGTCCTTTGGTGCTCGAAATCCGAATGACCGAAATTCAAATGTCTAAGGAAATCTCAAAAGAGAAAAAGAAGAAAACGTTGTGCGATCCGCGAGTCGCATGATTGAACGACAACGAAACTCCCTCCGAATGCCGGCCGACACCGGGTCGATTGGTCACTGCTCGGCATTATTATCGGTCGGTTTCTTTCCACGATGGATCGCCGCGAAGATCAGATGCAGTTCCTTTGCCTCTTGCCATAGCAATTGTTGCCGTTCTGACGAGCTGCGGAATCATTGGCTGTGTCACCAGACTGACGGGGATTTTCTTCGCGAAGGAGACCACCGTCTCACCGAATTTGGCCGTGCGATCTTCAAGATCAAAGCGCTTTTGCTCTTCGCCGCGGCGATTGGAGTCACCCTCCATCATCGGCCCTTTTCAGTTTTTGATTTTTGCCTTTCCTTAGACATTTGAATTTCGGTCATTCGGATTTCGATCCAGATGCGTGCTCACCGGCGCTTCTTCGCGTCCCCGACGTTCGGCGCATCGGGGCAGGCGTCGGGGCCGAAATATCGCAGGCCGACGAGTGGCTCGGAGCCGGTGTTCGAGAAGGTCACCCCTTCGCCGGCCCGCTGGGCCGTGACGAAGACTTCGTCTTCGGTCAATTCGCCGTAGCGGATCATGGCCGGGGTCTGCAATCGGACTTTGCCGACGTAGCCTTCTCCCTGGACGGTGATCCAGCCGTAGGCGCCGCCATCTTTGATCGTGCACTTCTTGCCGGGCTCGACCGTCAGCTCCTTCGCAGTGAAGAGCTGTTTGCCGGCCACTTTGCCGTAGACGATCCAGCGGTCGACCCACCCCTGCTTCGCGGTGTCGGCCACCGGAATCGGTTCGAGGTAGTGGTTGTCCTTGAAGTTCGGGTCGACGTTTCCATCCCAGTCGAGCGCTTCGACGAGGTACTTGTTGTCGTCGTGCTTGTTCTTCGGGAAGTCCTTGACCAGCAGTGACCGGGGGACGGCGCGCCCTTCGACCATCGACTGATACATGCCGAAGACGTCGCTTCCCCACTGCGGCTCGTAAGTGACGAGACTGCCGGGGGCGTGGAGGACGCACGGGGGAACCAGCCAGCCGGTCCCCGGTTGCAGGCGGTAGGCTTTCGAGTAATTGAGGATTCCGTTGTCGCCGTCGTTCCAGCGGTCGAGGCAGCGGATGATGTCCTGCTTCGTGGTCCCCGGTTCGAGGCCGAAGAAGGTGTAGGGGAAATTGTTGCCGATGGCGTTGAGCTGCGGCGGGAAGTAGTACGACTCGGGCTTCCCTTCCTGGCCGGTGAGCTTGGCCTGCTTGTCGTTCTGGTGCATGTGGTGCGGGATCGGCCCCATGTTGTCGAAGAACTTCGAATACACAGGCCAGCGGCTGTATTTCTTCCAGATCGACTTGCCGATGACTTCGGCCCCCAGCTCGGCCACGACGTCGCGGAGCGTGAATTTCTGCTTGCCGAAGACGACGTAGCTCAAACCTTCGTCGGGAGGGGCTCCTTCGTTAGTCGCCACGGTGGTCGACGCAAACCAGCGCTCGTCGATACCGCCGCGGTGCGTTCCCAAGGCGTAGTAGTCGGCCGGATGGAGCTTGATCCGCTTGCCGGGCTGGAGGAACGAGCGCGGCACCCAGGTCGGGGCGAGCCGCAGAATGCCGTCGTTCTCGGTCAGTGCGTCCGCCGCCAGTTTTGCCACGTTGGCCATAGCCGTTCTGTCTCCTCAAACGATGAAAAACAATGAACGCACCCCGAGCCTGCCAAGGGGGGCGTGAAAGGGCCAATTGCCGCCGAAACGAAACGAAGCTCCGTTCTATCGCGGGAGTTGCGTCGCGCCAAGGATGCGGCCCGTTTCGCGACGCCAGGGGGTGCATCCCGCAATCCGGGACGCGAATCTGACGGAATCGGGGCCAGTTCTTTTCAAAACGTGCTCCAGACGCCGTGGC
>JAGVKR010000442.1 GCA_020050375.1 Planctomycetales bacterium | reverse complement strand
GGAGCCAGCCCGCCGATGGCCGGCGGCTGCGGCAGGATCGGGGGACGCGGAAACTCCACAATGCCCTGGACTTCACCGCCCTGGAAATCGACCACCGGCGCGTTCAGCGTCACCCGGCGCCCGCGGATACCGGCCGGCGGAATGATGATGCTGCCCCGTTCAGCCGTCAGGGTGATGTCGCCGAGCTTCGACTTCTCGATGAACGGCCTGAGCACCGTTTCGTTGAAAATCGGCAGGCGCTCCGCGCGCAACCGGTTGGCCTGTTCATTGATCGCCGTGACGTCGCGGCCGAAGAATCCTTCCCGATTCGCCAGATCGACCAGCGCATTGATCTCCGGATCGTTGAACGTCGGAAAAACCAGGGGCTGCGGATCGCCCGGATGGAAGGTAAAGATGCCGCTGCCGGGCACTTCAAAGAACACCTCTTTGAGCGCCGGCGTGCCGTCCGGATTAAATTTTGGATTGCCCTGGCTGTCCACATCCGGGACCCGAGTGACGAACTGCGCCCGCTCATCCCTGCTGCCGCTCCCAGCATTGATGCTGCCCGATACAGAGGTCAACCGGATATCGCCGCCGCCGAACGTCGCAATGCGCGACTTGTTGACATCGATGTTGCCGGCGGCTCGCATGAGGATTGCCGCGGGATCTTTCACGAGCTGCACGGTGACGGTTCCATCCGGATTGACGACCGGTTGCTTCGCCAGTTGCCCTACCGATCCTCCGTCATAGACTTGCACACCTGTGAGGGCTCCCCTCGATCCCGCAGATCGGGAGCTGTTCTCGCCCACATTGATCCGGCCCGCGACGGCCGGAAGATTGATCCCCCCGCGCACCGAGTCCGGAAACTGGAGGGGATAGAGGGCGCTGTTGTCGTACCCCACGATGTAGGGCCTGGTTTCGTCGTACCCGTGAATGGAGATACCGGCCCCGTTTTGACTGAGGATGCTCGTCGTCACCATATCGACGCCGGCGCCGGCAGCGATGTCGAGCAGCCCGCCCTGGTCGCCGGCTTTGCTGCGCTCCATACTGATGCCCGCTCCATCGGCCAGGTCCAGCCTCTTCTTCGCAATCACCCGGGCGGTGCCGGGGCCGGAGAACGCGAGCCGGCCGTCGCCGGCGTTCCCTTTGCTAAAAACGATATCCTGCGCCTTGATGGTCGCGGCGACCTTGGGCGACGTCACCGTCACGGTGGCATCTCTGACCGCCACGTTGACCAGATTGGCCGGATCGACGGCTTCCAGCTTATTCCAGGGCCGGATCTCCACCTGACCGCTGGCCGGATTGACCGCCCGGATCAAGACCACGTCGGCATCGGTGATCGGCCGCAACCGGTTCGTGTCCGGATCGAGGAAGAACGGCACGTGTTCGGTGAGCGTCTGCGTCTGGGTGCCGAGATCGGGCAGATAGATTCTTGCGCTGAGTTCTTCGATACGATTGCCGGCTTCGATCAGGACTTCCTTGCGGAACGGCCGGCTCACCAGATCGAGGGCCAGCTTGCTGATGTTGCCGAGCTCTGCGACAAAACTCACCGGCGCCAGTGCGGTCTGGTCCTCGGTCGCCGCGGCGCGGTTGTTACTGACAAGCGTTCCGACTGCTGCGAGGTCCGCGTTGCCCGCCAGTGTCGCAGGATCGACTTGGAGCAACCTGACGGTCGGCGGATTCCCCGCCCCGTCCCGAAATGCATATTCCGGAAACACGCTGGGGGGCGACTGATCGATTGCCGGCCTGGGAGGCAGAGTCTCGCTCCCGGGCTTGTTCGCGAGGAACGGCCACAAATCGGGCCGCTGGAGGATCGTCCGCTGATCGACGGCCACCCACTGTCCTCCGGCCAGCCCCCCGTAGCCCACATAGAGCCAGATGAAATTCTCATCGAGCTGTCGCCCGATCTTCGGAACGCCTTGGATATCCTGCTTCGCAAAGAACTTCACCGATCCCGTCGGGGAAGGGAGAAACGTCAGATTCGACCGAATCTGGATCGTGCCCTTCTCGGCCCTGGCCTCGAAGGACGCGGGCAGCAGAGCACTCAGCACGTCGACCGGCAAGGTTTGACGCCCGGCATCGCGATTATTGGTATTGATGAGAATATGTCCGTCACGAGACACGATCGTCGCTTTGTTCCGCTCCAGGCCGGCCGCGAAGGCCAACTCGCGGGGCGCGCCTGTCGACAGATCGAACCCGCCGACGAGCCCCGCATCACGGATGCGCTGAAGATACACATTGCCTCCGGCGGTGACGGTAAGGTCGCCGTTGGAGAGCGCAAAGTCGGCATACTGTCTGGACGATTCCGCGAGCGTCGCGGTCTGCGGCAGACCGTTCGATCCCAGCGGCAGGTTGGTTTCGCCGATGACCCCGCCGACGGTCACGGTATGTTGCGGCAGCGGCCCGGTGCTGTCGAGATTGCGCAGGACGAATCCCGGCCCGCTCGCGACCCCGTTGGGCGACCCGCCCAGAAAATTCCTGGCCACGTCGAGGACTAACTTTCCCGCCCCTTCGATACTGATGCCCTGTACATTGAAGAAACCCAGCGGCCCCCCGGTTTCATCGACCGCCGTCCCGGCGATGAGGTCCTGGCCGGTCCTGATCGACACCCCGCCCCCGCCGCTCGCCTGCACGACCGAAAGCGCGCCGGTGGCCGGATCGTCCAATCGGACATTCCCGGTCTTCGCATGGAGCGCGATGCTGCCGCCGTGCGCCGTCGCCAGCGTGGATCCCGCAAAGCCGGTGAACAGAATGTGGCGCTCGGCGGTGCCCGCGATGTTCCAGAGCGCGGGCGGCCCGAAGGGATTGTTGAACAAGATGAGGTTGTCGAAGAGCAGATCGCGGCCCGCCTCGAATCGAATCGTGCCCCCGCCCGCCGGAGGCTGCACCAGATTCATGTCGAATAAACCGGTGATGCGGAGGTCTTCTCCGAGCAGCGAGGTGAAGAGTATGTCCTGGAAATTGGTGGCGGCAAACCCCGTGAGATCGACCTCCACCGGATCGATGAGGAGCCGCCCGCCCCGGTAGCCCGCCGCCGCGTTCGCCACAAAGCGGCCGCCCAGAGACAGGTTCTTGCCGCTGAGTTCAACGAACCCGCCGTGTCCGCCGGCCGCGCCTCCCGACACATCCAGCGTCGCGCCCTTCTCGAACCTCGCCGTGCCCTTGGTCTTATCGGCGATCGCGAGAATCGTTCCGCCATCGGATGGTCCGTCGCCGCTCCCTTTCGCAATCGTGTGACTCCCGGACTTCAACGTGAGGGTCTCGCTCGCAAAGAGTTCGATCTTGCCGTTCCGTTCCCGCACGCTGTTCGCCTGGACGAGGCCCTCTTGATTCACGACCCGGCCGGCTAACGTGATCTGGCCGCCGTCCGCGATCAGGTCCTTCAGATTCACGGCGTGACCGATGGGCGCGGAAATTTCGGCAAGAAATCCCTGCCCGTCCGGCCGATTGGACAGATAGGCCTTGGCCCCCGCCGCCAGGACGATGCTGCCTCCGGCGGTCGTGATGATCCCGCTGTTCTCGACGTTGGGCGCGAGCAGATACACTCCGTCGTGGGCCCCGTGAATACGACCCATATTCTTGACCAGACCTTCGATCCCGGCGCCCTCGAACGAGTAGAAGCCCCGCAGAAAGTTTTCATTGGTCAGGTTGAGCGACGAGGCGATGAGCCCCCCGACGTTGACCTGCGCATTGGGTCCGAAGACGACGCCGTTCGGGTTCAGCAGGATGACGGTGCCGTTGGCGCTTAGGGTGCCGAAAATCTGACTGGGGTTGTGATCGAAGATGCGGTTCAATGCGATGGCATTGACGTTCGGCTGGATGAACCGGGTCACTTCGTTCGGCGCGATGTTGAATTGCTGCCAGTTGATGACGGCCCGCTGGGAGGCCTGGGCGATCGTCACCTGCGAGGTCCCGATCCCCGACACGGTGGCTTGTCCTCCGACGACGGCCGGCCCGGTGGGATTGGCGAGCAACAGGGGCACGGCCAGCATCTGCGCCGCGTAGGCGACAACGACCGCCAGAGCCGTGAGCGATGACTGGTTCCTGGTCTTCATGTACAGCCTCACAATCCTAGAACGCCAAGCCGACGGAGAAATGAATGAAGGTATCGCCCCGCTTCGTGTTGAGCGTCTGCCGCAGCGCGAATCCTTCGTCGATCATGAGCTGGCCCACATCCTTCGGAAACTTGACCCGCAGGCCGCCGCCGACCCCTTCGAGCCGGAATTGCGAGGCCTGGCCGGCCGGCGCCTGGAGCACCCAGAGTTGGGCCACATCGTAAAACGCCGCGGCTTTCACCCGGATCGTGTAGTCGGAACTCTTGCGGCGCTGCCAGATGCGATCGATGGGAATCGAGAAGAGTTCAGGGGTCGTGAGTTCAGCCCGCCCGCGGACGCCATGGTCGCCGATAGCCTCGTAGGTGAGGTAGCCGCGCACGGTGTCCATGCCGCCGGCGAACATTTGCTCAGCCGGAATCAACGGCTGGCTGGCCCACTGCCCGTCAGCGTGGAGGGACAGCGTGAAGTCTCCCGGCAAATTCTGCGTGCGATCGAGCGCCGCCTGGAGCACTGCAAATGTGCCGGTCGATCCATGGCGGTTGCCGGGCTTGTTAAAGGGGTCGTTCGGGTCGCCTGAAAAATCTTCTTTCCTGCCCCCCGGAATCAGCCCGGCCACATACCCTTTCGCCGAGAGCGACGCCTTGGTCAGACCCTGTCCATAGGGGAAATAGCCCGCGTACCCGAGAAACGCGGGAGTGTACTGCACCGCGCTGAGCACCACGGCTGTCGTCCCGCCCTCGAAGAAGGCCTCCGTTTTCTCCAGCCGCTTGTAATCGAACCCCACCGACAGCTGATGGGTATTCCGGCCTCCGGCAAAGAGGGGCATGATATAGCGGGCGCCGGCGATGGTCGCGTTGCCGGCAAAGGAAACGTCGCTTGCGCTCCCGAGCGCGATGGAAGATCCAGCCAACACCGACTTGCTCTGGGATTTCGAGGCATAGACGGCCAGGAGATGATCCGGCCAGCTCACCGGATAGACGAAACTCATGCCGTAGTTCTGCACGGCCCCCCAGTCGGTCGGCGTCTGCACCGTATTCACCGTGAGAATCTCGTCTCCTCCGAAAACATTCGTATGCTGGACCTCCGCGATCAGGCGATTGGCGGGCGTGGTAATGGGGCCCCTGTTGTCGGCCTCCAGTTTTCCGTGCACCGGCAGTCGATCGGTCGTCTTGAGTTCGAGATTCACGGTGCCCGGCTCAGTCCCCGGTTTGAGCACCGGCGCGACTTTCAAATCGGGATTCCCGTTCAGCGCGGTCAGCTCTTTGACGAAGGTCGGTTCATACAACATTGCGCCCGGCTGCACGGAGGGCAGCTTCCCGCGAATGTTCGACCACTCGTAATGTTCGTTGCCCGTCACCGTGATTTCCATGAGCCGGCTTTCCAATACCTGTAACCGCACCACCCCGTTCTCAATCGTCTGCTCGGGCAGATTCACCAGCACGGTGAGATACCCGGCGTCGTGATACAGCTTCTCCAACTCGACACGCGCTTTCTCCACATCCGCAATCTGCTTTTCGCCGCCTTTGTGGCGATCAAGCAGATGGTCGATCTTTGCCTGATCCAGAATCGTATTCCCCTCGACGAGAAAGGTAGTGACGGCAAATCGTACGGCCTGCTGATCGACGGCGGGGCTCGCATCCGGCATCGTCTCGGCGCGAGGAGTCTGCGGCTCGCGGCGCGGCGGC
>JAGVKR010000496.1 GCA_020050375.1 Planctomycetales bacterium | reverse complement strand
GCAAGACCGTGACGATCAATGTATCGGAGCTTCGTTCACGCGCAGGTTGAACCAGCCTGCTTCGCCGAATAAAAGCCGGCCAACGATTGTGGACGGGATTTGGGTCTCCGACCGATCGACGCTCCATGCGATGCTGGGGAGTCTTCTTGCGCTCGCCGTCGCGCTGATGGCATGGAAGACCTCCCGTATCTGGCTGTGGTTGCAGCAGCGAGAAGCTGTTGCCTGGGTTGTGCTGGGGCTGTTGTGGTGGCTTGCTCTGAAGCCGGGGGCGTTTGGACTCGTTCTAATCGCGTGGGGGGCATTGAACGCGGTGCGAATCTTGAAAGCCCCTGTTCCGTCTCTGACGGACAAGGAACCGTCGCCATCGAATTCCTGAGCTGCCGCTGACGCGCTTCGCACGTGATGCCGGCATTCGGTCAAAAACGCTCGTACGCCTGCCACGCGAACGTGAACAGCGCCACGACCAGGCAATAGACGGCGAAGATCCCAACGCCGCGGCGGACGATCAGGCGCAGCAGCCACTCGAGAGCCACCCAACCGACGATGAATGCGACGAGCGCTCCCACGAGCATCGCTCCCACGTCGTCGCGAGATAAATGGGCCAGCTTCTCAGAATTTCCAGAGCCTGTCAGCGCGTGCCAGAGGAGCGGCCCGACTTCAACAACGCCTGCCCCTCCGATCGCCGGAATCGCGATCAGGAATGAAAATTTGGCGGCCGCTTCACGCGTGAACCCGCAAAACAGTCCTCCGGCAATCGTGCTCCCCGATCGGGAGAAGCCCCGAACGATCAGGGCCACCGCCTGAAACAGGCCGACGACAATCGCATCCTTGATGGTCATCTCCGCCAACGCCCGCTGGTTTCGTCCGATTTTCTGCCCGTACCAGAGCGCGGTTGCCGTCATCAGCCATCCGCAGGCGACCAGCAGCGGTTGCTCGAACGTCGCTTCGAGCTTCTTCTTGAACAAGACGCCGATCACGGCCGCCGGAATCGTGGCGACGACGATCCAGGCGCACAGCCGGTAATCGCGCAGGAGCGCCCGCAGATCATGGCGATACACGACGAGAATGGACCCCAGCGTTCCCAGGTGCAGGGCCACATTGAAGAGGGCATTTTCACCTGCATCGGCGGCTTGGCTGCCGAACCACTTCTCGAACAGTTTCCCGAACACGACGAGGTGGCCGGACGAGCTGACAGGGAGGAATTCAGCGATCCCCTGAATGATGCCGAGCAGGATCGCGTGCAGATAATCGGAAGAAAACATGAATACAGGCTTGGGGCTTGAGGCGTGTGACGTGAGGCTTGGGCAGTGCTCCTCAGGCCTCAAGCCTCAGGTCTCACGCCCCAAGCGCCAAGGTTCCATCCCGGCCGTGGCTGAGGTAGCATAGCGTTTGTCCGTCAGGTTCCCAATCGAGCTTCTGCCGTCAAACAGCATGGCCGCCGCACCGTCGCCCCCGTCGCCGCTCGTGGGGATCATCATGGGGAGCAAATCCGATTGGGAGACGATGCGCCATGCCGATGAAACGCTGACGCAATTCGGCGTGCCCCACGAATGTCGAATCGTCTCAGCGCACCGAACCCCCGACTGGATGAACGAGTATGCGACGACCGCCGAGGGACGTGGGCTGGTGGTGATCATTGCGGGGGCGGGAGGTGCGGCTCATCTGCCGGGAATGGCGGCCGCTCAGACGGTGCTTCCGGTCCTTGGCGTCCCCGTGCAAAGTCAGGCGTTACAGGGCCTGGATTCGCTGTTGTCGATCGTGCAGATGCCCGGAGGCGTGCCGGTCGGCACCTTGGCGATCGGTCGGGCCGGGGCGATCAACGCAGCGCTGCTGGCCGTTCGCATCCTCGCGACCACCCGCCCCGACTTGCGGCAACGATTGCACGTCTTTCAGCAGGAACAGTCGCGCAAGGTTCGCGAGGAGACGTTGCCGTGAGCGGTGCGATCCTGCCGGGAGCCGCAATCGGCGTGCTGGGAAGCGGGCAACTCGGGCGGATGTTCGCGATTGCCGCGCGGCGGATGGGCTATCGGGTGCATACGTTTTCTCCCGACAGCGACACGCCGACGGGCCAGGTGGCGGATGTCGAAATTCAGGCCGCCTACGACGACCTCGACGCTGTTGCGGCCTTCGCCAGGCAAGTCGCGGTGGTGACGTTCGAATTCGAGAATGTGCCGGCTCCCACCGCGGCGGCGGCGGAAAAATTCGCCCCGGTTCGCCCCGGAGGCAACGTCCTGCATGTCACGCAACATCGATTGCGTGAAAAGCGATTTCTCGACGGGGCCGGCTTTCCGGTGACTCCATTTCGAGCCGTTCATTCGGCAGCGGATCTTACCCGGGCCCTGGAGGAACTGGGCTACCCGGCAGTGCTCAAAACCGCCGGTTGGGGATATGACGGAAAGGGACAGGTTCGCATCGACGCGCCGGCGGCGGCGAACAGCGCCTGGGAGTCGATCCGGACCGATGAAGGCATCCTCGAAGCCTTTGTGCCTTTCGATTGTGAAGTCTCGGTGGTCGCGGCTCGTGGAAGCGACCGTTCTTTCGTGGCGTACCCGGCAATCGAAAACGCGCACAGCCGGCACATCCTCGACATCTCGACATGCCCGGCCGGAATCTCCGAACGGTTGGCACGCGCAGCCGGCGAAATCGCCCGCGGCGTGCTGGAAGCCCTCGACGTGGTGGGGGTGTTGTGCGTCGAGTTCTTCGTGACGAAAGACGGGCGATTGCTAATCAACGAGCTCGCGCCGCGTCCGCACAATTCCGGCCACCTGACAATCGATGCATGCACGACCAGTCAGTTCGAGCAGCAATTGCGGAGCATCTGCGGGCTGCCGCTCGGCTCGACGGAACTGTTGCGCCCCGCGGCGATGGCCAATCTCCTCGGCGATTTATGGGAGCCAGGCGAGCCGGATTGGAGTTCGGCGTGTGCGTTCCCCGATGTCAAACTGCACTTGTACGGGAAGCTCCAGGCGCGGCCTGGTCGCAAGATGGGGCATTTGACCGCGCTCGCCGCGGAAACCGCATTGGCGCGTGAGCGCGTCCTCCAGGCGCGCCAGGCGCTGACGTTCCGACGAGGCGAATCAGGGCAATTGCCCTCCTGACTCCCGCCCATCGTCGACGGGCGTATAATTGCGGAATGAGCGAGCAACAGCGATTTACTCCGTGGTTCTGGGTCATAGTTGGCCTCGTCGTGATCGTTTTGCTTGGGCAAAAAATCCATCTGACGTGGCACTACAACAGACGACATGTGGACGATCCTTCCTCGTCGCAAGACGCAACTTCTCAGTCCGACAGACCCAATCCCCGGCACGACCGTCGGGCCTAATCCGCATTCGTTCAAATCCATTCGGTGAAAATGAACCGCGAAACGCCGCTTGCAACAGATTCCGTCTGGTTCGCCACGTTGACGCCTGCCGAGCAGGCGGTTCTGGCGTGCCCTGAGCGACAGATTGCACACCGCACGCCCGACGTGCTGGTCGTCGGCGGAGGCCTGGTCGGTCTGGCGATCGGCTATTTCCTGGCGGAACGCGGGGCCAAAGTGCAGGTGATCGAAGGCAAAAGGCTTGCTTCCGGTGCCAGTGGCGCCAATGCCGGCGGCATTTGGCCAAACGACCAGGGGCCACTCCATCCGTCCGGTTTCCACGCGCTCGCCTTTTTGAGTCGCGACTTGTGGGGACGACTATCGCTGCGTCCCGAGTTCGATTTCGATTGGCGCGTGAATGGTTTGCTCAACGTGAATGCCGAGCGGATTGGACCATCGGCGGCGGAGGTCGCGGCTCGACTGCAGGAACTGGGGTATGCGGTGCAGGGGGTCGATGCTGAGCAGATTGCCCGGCTCGAGCCGGCGCTACGGTCGGGATTGACATACGGCTTGCACCTGCCGTCCGAAGCCCACCTCCATCCGGTGAAGGCAGTTGTGTCGCTTGTTCGGGCGTCATGCCGTCGCGGTGTTGGTATCAAGGTCGGCGTCGCCGCCACGGGGCTTCAATTGCGACAGGGAAGAATTACGGGCGTCGAAACGACTGCCGGCCCGATCGAAGCTCGGCACGTTGTTGCCGCGACCGGCTGGTCAGCGGCGTGGCTGGGGAAAGTGATCAGCCCGCTTCCACCGCTCCGCGCCGTCAGCGGCCAGTTGATCAGCACGCCGCCTTTGCCACCGTTGCTCAAGGGGACGGTCGCCGGGCAATTCCTCGTGTTTCAGTTGCGTTCGGGGGAAGTTGTCACCGGGCCCGACGTCGTCGAGTCGGATCGCCTGACTCCCGATCCCGCGCTCAGTGTGCAATTTGCCGATGCGGCTCGCGAATTGATTCCGGCGCTGCGCGATGTCCCGTTCGATCGCGCCTGGTGCGGAATTCGGCCCGGGACTCCTGACGGCTTGCCGGTGATTGACCGCGCCGCGAACGTCGAGAATCTCTGGCTCGCTTGCGGGCACTTCAAGAACGGCGTGCTCCTGGCGCCCGGCACCGGCAAGCTCCTCGCCGACTGGATCGTTACCGGAACTCGACCCGAGGAGCTTCTTCCCTTTGCCGCCGACAGATTCAATTCCGCAAGCCGCTTGCCTCTTCGCGAGTAGCCCGAATCACGCGTCACACTTCGAACAACGACTGCGTCTTCACGACGGCGCGGTTGTCCGGAAACGTGTGAAACGCGTGCAAAAGCAGGCTTCGCGGCCGCTCTTCCATCTGGATGACGCTCAAAGGAGCCGGCGACAGGCGGCTCGTGGGAGAGAAGCGGTGCGCCAAACGGCTGCGGGCCGCGTCGATCAGCAGCTCTTCGTGATACTGCAGGAACACGTCGGGTTCAAGCTGTTCGACCTGAAAGCTGACGTGGTACAGAATCCCGCCGTCGTGCTCGACCGATTCGTTGCGATAGCCTCGCAATCGCCGGGCGATCACCTGCCGATGATGGGGCAACGGCGTTTCGAGGCTGGTCGCGACCTCGCAGAGCGTCTGCTTCCCGTGTTGAAAGCTGATCACGTGCCCGGCGTCGCAGATCTGCAACTGGACGGAATAGGCGTCTTGCTGGACGAGCGTCTGCGCATAGACATCGAGCAGTTCGGGGTGCACCGTCCGGCAGAACAGGCGGAACACGAGGCTCGTGACATCGGGACGGGCGGCTTCGACACGCATGAACAGAACTCGAGAAAACGAATGAGCGACTGACAACAACGCCATTATACCACTGCCGCGCGACTCGCTGCCACGCCGTGAGTGACGCCATTCGGCGAATTCGTGCACGTTGCCGATTTCACCTTGACAGAGGCAGAAGCTTCGGCCATTCAAACCGCTTTGTACCGGAATCGAAATGGCACGAAACAGCAAGCGGAGCGCCTGCATCGGGGACTCGCGTTGCGCGTCCACACAGACGACATCGGGCACGGCCGGTGGGGCGTGGCGTGCTACGAAAGGGTCTCACCTTCGCCGACCAGGCTCCCGCGATCGGCCACATCGAGCACCGCGCGGACAATACCCTCGACATCAAGGCCCAGTTCGTGCAACTGCTCGGCGCGCTCGGCAAGCTCGACGTAGGCGTCCGGCAGGCCCAGGCGACGGATGTGATCGGTTCGCAGCCCGGCAGAGTTGGCTGCTTCGAGCACGGCCGAGCCGAAACCGCCGAAGAGCGTGCTCTCTTCGACCGTCACGACGAAATTGGATTCCGAGACCGCCCGAAGAATTGTTTCACGGTCGAGCGGCTTGATGAATCGGGCGTTGATCACGCCGACGTCGAGCCCATCGTCTTTCATCCGCTCGGCAGCTTTGACGCAGTTGCCAAACAGCGTCCCGCAGGCGATGAGCATTCCGTCGCGGCCCCAATCGAGAACTTCCGCCTGACCGAGGCGAACCGGCTCGACCGCACGGGGGATGCTCTCGGTTCCCGCCTTCGGATAACGCAGCGACACCGGACCGGGAAACGACAGTGCGAAATCGAGCATCCCGCGGATGTCGAGCTCGTCACCGGGGGCCATGACCACCATATTCGGGAAGACGCGCATCCACGTGTTGTCGAAGGCGCCGTGGTGTGTCGGGCCGTCGGCTCCGACGACTCCCGAGCGGTCGAGGCAGAATGTCACCGGCAGGTTCTGCAAGGCCACTTCTTGAAAGATCTGGTCGAAGCTACGTTGCAGGAACGTGCTGTAGATGTCAACGATCGGTCGCAGGCCCGCCTTCGCCAGGCCGGCGGCGAAAGCCACGGCATGCCCTTCGCAGATCCCGGTATCGAAGAAACGATCGGGAAAAACTTCGCGCACCTTTTGAAGCTTGTTGCCTTCGCACATCGCGGCCGTCAGCACGACGACCTGAGGGTTGACCTCCATTGCCGCATAAATCGATTCGCTGACAACGTCGGTGTAAGCCCGCGACAAGCTGCGTTTGACCGATACGACGGCATTGTTTTTGAGCTGCACCGGTGGTGGCGTGTGGAACAGCACCGGGTCGTCGCAGGCCGGCTTGACGCCGTGTCCCTTCTCGGTGAAGACGTGCAACAGCACCGGACCCTTCACACTTTTTACCATTTCGAGGTATTCGCGAAGCACCGGCAGATCGTGGCCATCGATCGGGCCGATGTAGCGGAACCCCAGCTCTTCGAACAGCATTCCACCGTGGATGGTGGCCTTCAGCAGTTCTTTGGCCTGGACCAGGACTCGCTCGACGGCGTCGCCGACGAGCGGGACCTTGTTGAGGATCCAACTGACGTCCCGTTTCAGTTCGCTGTAGAACGGAGCCGTTCGCGCCCGATCGAGCGTTCGAGCGAGGCCACCAACACGCGGGCAGATCCCCATCTTGTTGTCGTTGAGGATCACCAG
>JAGVKR010000507.1 GCA_020050375.1 Planctomycetales bacterium | reverse complement strand
GCGTGTTGAAGAGCGTCGACTGGCCAATCCCGATGAAATTCTGGAAGAACTGCGTCGTGCCGTTGTAGAAGCTGCCGAGATTGTCTTTCCCGGGGTTGGTCGGGACGTAGCCGTTGGCGCGAACGTCGAAGTACTTGCCGAGCCATTCGAGACTCACGCCGAGCTGGTCGTATGTCCTGTTGCCGTTGTTGTCGTGGTCGTACCAGAACGAGCCGCCGAAGATGCGGTCGGTGTCTTCGTTGTAATACCGAACGCCGGCGCCGACGTTGGCGGAGACGTTTCCGAGGTAGGTGATGATCCCGCGCGGGTTGGCGAAGAAGAGCCATTCATTGGGTGAGGCCACAAACGACTGCCAAAGGCCGAAGGTCTGGAAGCCCTTCGCGTAGCCGACGCCGTCGCCGATGTCCGAGCGGAACTGGGCGTTGCGCGGGCCGAAGAAGTCGTTGGTGTCGGCTTCCCCCGATTGCATGGGGGGTTGACTGGGGGGGGGGTACTGCGCGAGGAGTGGACTGGTGATGGTCCACGCGAGCACGATCGCCAGGCAGGCGCCCACTCTAGCCGTTTTCATGTACTGCTCCAACCGGATGCCAGGGAAACAAGCGATGTGCGTTGTCGTTAGACCGTGCCGATGGCGCGAAGCGTAACGGTTGCGTCGATCTTCGCGCTTGTATTGATTTTTCGGACGGGGAGAGACTTGTGGATCAGTGAGATTGGGAAGAATCGCGAAAGATTTCGGATTTTGCCGATTGTCGGGAGAGAACTGTCATTTGCGAATGGTTTTGTTGCGGGTCGCGGGAGACGCGTTGCGCGTTGCGGCGGCGGGAACCTTGGCGGCCGGGGGTTGCTGCAACTTTTGAGCACCGTTGGCCGCGTATTCCTGGCTCAGATAGGCCAGAACGCCGTCGGTGATGTCGTCGGCGCGGTGGTTGTGAAAGACAGGTTGGCCGAGCTTCTGGGCGACCTTGGCTTTGTCCTCGGACGCCGTGATCTCGCGATTGGTCTGCAGGACGAGCGAATAGCCGTTCTGCTCGGCAAAGAGGGCGACAGCCTGGCGGACGTCGTCGTAAACCGCCTTGAGGATTTGTGCGTCCTTCTTTTTCAGGTCTTTCGTCGTCGTGGCCTTGAACATCTCGAAGCGACTGGCGAGCTTGATGACTTCGTTCTCGCGTTCGATGAATTCCGAACTGCCGTTCTCGAAATCGCCGCTCTTGAGCTGCTCTTCGATACTCCGCGCCCTTTCGATGTATCCCTTGGCTTTCACCTGGGCGTCTTCCGCGGCCGTTTTGATGTTTTGGCGGAGATCTTCGAGCTTTTCGTAGTTCTGAAAGAGGTAACTCAAGTCGACGACGGCGATTCTGGTCGGCCCGTAAGGCTGAGCGGCGCGGGCGGCGGCGGCTTTTCCCTGGCCGGGGACAGCGGCCAGCAGGCCCAAGGCTCCGATCAGACCGGCGACGGCGGCGAATTGCAGCGACAGGTGTTTCACGTCGGTTTGACTCCGAAGAGCACGCCGACGAACGTGCAGGCACCGGACAAACAGTGCCAGACGAACGCGGAAGCGTGCGAAATGTTGAGCTTGGAATTGAGAGAGGGGGAGTTGAGGGGGGCTATATGGCAGAGAATCCAGAATGCGTCAAGAGGGAAAATGGCAATTCTCGCTTGGTCGCTTGGGGGCGTTGAGACCCGAGTCTTGAGGTTGCTGGGTCGAATGAGGCCACAAACCCGAGGTCGCGCATTCAAGCCCCAGGTCTCAAGCCTCTCATTCGGTAGAACCGGCGATTTCGGCAGAAACGGCCCGGATTCGTCCGAAACGGAGTGGGTGGTCGCGCAGGCTCGCGAAGGCGACCTATAGTTAAGGAGCGGAACGTGTCGGGGCCGATAATGCGCCGCCATTCATCGTCTGCAAATGAACTTCTCTGGAGCCGTGCACATGGCGGGTGACCCTTGGAGCCGTCCGACGCTGGACGACCTCAAACGCGTTCTTGAAAACATCGAACCTTCGGACGAGCAGCACAACCGCGAGGCCGAGCGGATCGAGCTGTCGGTTCCGGCCGAAATCGTGACCTCGCGCGGGAATCTCATCTCGGCGATGACGCGGGAAATCAGCCGAACCGGCATCGGATTCATGCACAAGGGGTCAGTGTCCCCCGGCGACGTCCGCGTCAAGCTGGCCAGCGACACGCGAGAATTCGAATACAGCGTGCGGCTGGAATGGTGCCTGCCCTTCGAAGGGGGCATGTTCCTGAGCGGCGGACGGTTCCTCAAGAAGCTGTCGTAAGCGCCCAGGCGGACACCTTGTTTTTGTCATTTTGCCTTTTGTCTTTCCTCTCAGGAAAGTCAAAACGCAAAAGACGAAACGTGCCAGCGGCAGCTTTGGTTATTGTCTTTCAACATTCGTCATTTTGCGACAAGCCGCTCCATCCGCCCGACGATCGCCTCCATTCGCGACAGCACGATCTTCGGATTTTCGAAGCGGCGCAGATCCAGGCACTTCCATTCGAGCCAGGTCAATCCGCTGAGCAAGACAGCACTGCGGTCGAACAACTCCAGCAATCCCCGTTCGGCGACGCTCAGAGGACGGACCTTCTCGTAAGCGGCCAGGCCGACGTCCCATATGGAGCGATCGTCACCCGCGAGGCTCCCCAGCAACCGCGCCAGGTCGGTGGCGACGTTGTCGACCCGGCAGGCGTGTGCGTCGATCAATCCCGTGATCTCGTCGCCGGTGAACAGCACGTTGTCGTGCCAGACGTCGCGCAGGCAGGGTTGCAACGGAACAGCGACGCGCTGGCCGACTTCCAACTCACCCGCCACACGCGGCGCAGCGGCGCGATACAACTCGAGCACGTGGAGGCCGAGATCGTCGAACGCCGGCCAGTCGCGTCGCTCAAGTCGATCGCGGACATGCGTGCATCGCGCGGCATCCCACGCCGTGATTCGCGCCCTTCGTTCGCCGATGCCGGGTGATGGCTCGCTCGCTGCGCACGAAAACCACACCGCTTCGGATTCCTTCGCGACGAACGTGCGCGCTGCCTGATGCCAGCGGGCCAGCAGGGCGAGGGCGTTTTGCAATCGAACGGCAGAAGGACAGTCGGCATAATCGGCAACACCCTGCATCCACGGTTCGAGCTGCCAGACGCAGCCGTTCGACACGATGTGCGTCGACCCATCAAGCCTGCGAAACGGCACAGAGACCTGGGTGAGTCCGCCATCGCGCACGTGCGCGAGCAATCGATGCAACCCACTCAGGCGATTCGCGTTGACGCGATCGACGGGCATCGCCCGCAAGCAAACTGAGCCGGTCGACGATTCCACGCGCCATAACCGCGCTCCGCTGAATCCCCCGCCGGATTGCAATGCCACGAGCCGCCTCGGCAG
>JAGVKR010000505.1 GCA_020050375.1 Planctomycetales bacterium | reverse complement strand
GAGACCGTTGCAATCTCATCCGGCATCGCCTTCTCGCCAATCTCCCGCTGCCACTGCGCCGCCGCTTCGTCACCCGCCGCCGCACCGTGGTATTCGCCGATCACCGCTTTCCCCAGCGCCACTTTGGCTTCCTTCGGGTGCCCTGCCAGCAGTCGTTCGATCTCCGGCAGGGGAATATCGGTGAGCAGCTCGAAGTACATCCGCATCACGGCGTCAGGAAGCTGCATAAATTTCTTCATCATGTCGTAGGGCTTCTCGGCGATGCCGATGTAGTTCCCCAGGCTCTTCCCCATCCGGCGGACGCCATCGAGGCCCACTAGAATCGGCGTCATCACGCCGATCTGCTGCGCCATTCCCTGATCGCGCTGCAGGTCGCGGGCCAGCATGAAGCTGTAAAGCTGCTCGGTCCCTCCCAGCTCGATGTCGGCCCGAATCTTCACCGAGTCCCACGCCTGCATGACCGGGTACAGACACTCGTGCAGAAAGATCGGCTGCTCGGCGGCGTAGCGCTTGGCGAAATCGTCGCGCGTCAGAAGCTGAGCCACCGTGACTTTGCTCGTCAGTTCGAGCACCTCGAGAAAGCTCATCGCCGAGAACCAGTCCCCGTTGCGGACCACTTCCGCCTTCGACAGGTCGACGACCTTCCCCACCTGCGTCAGATAGTCTTTGGCGTTCTCCTCGACCTGCGCCTGCGTGAGCCGGGCCCGCGTCTGGTCGCGGCCGCTGGGGTCTCCCACGAGCGCGGTGTAGTTCCCGATGATGATCACCGCTTGGTGCCCGAGTTCCTGAAACTGGCGGATCTTGCGGAGTGGGACGGTGTGCCCCAGGTGCACGTCGATCCCGGTCGGGTCGATCCCGTACTTGACCCGCAGCGGCGTGCCGGTCTTGAAGCTGTACTCGAGCTTCTGGGCCAGCTCCGCTTCCGGAACGACCTTTTCAACGCCCCGGCGGATGATCGCCAACTGATCGGCAACAGGAGGAAATACCATAATTGATCCGAAACCGGTAATGTAACGTTCTCCTTGTCGGAACAGCACTCTCGAAGCCGCACTTTACGTAAAACTCCGACGGTTGCAAACATGACTTTCGTCACGCAACATATCACCCGCTGCCTGCTCGCGGGAATCGTGGCCCTGCTTCCGATCGGCGGATTTGTGATCACTGTCGTCTACCTCGAATCGACCATTTCCAGCTCGTGGATGGCCAAACAGCCCTGGTATTTTCCCGGTCTGGGGCTGATCACGTCGACAGCGGGCATCTACCTCATCGGGCTGACGGTTTCGACGTTTGTCGGACGCTGGATCTGGGCGTTGATCGACCGCCTCCTCGACAATTTGCCGATGCTCGGCCGCCTGTACCAGACACTCAAGCAGATCGTCGGGTATGGCGAAGGCAAAGACGCCATCTTCCGGCAGGTCGTTCTCGTTCCCAACGGAGAAAATGAAGGGCACGAGATGGGTCTGGTGACGAACGAATTGACCGATGCCGCCGGCGCCCGCCAGTTGATCGTGTTCATCCCCGACGCCCCGAACCCGACCGCCGGTCGGCTGGTCGTGATCGACGCAACCGCCGTCCAGCCGATCGCTATGCCCGTGAACGACGCCCTGAAAGTCCTCCTCTCGGTCGGCAAAACCCCGCTCGTTCTCCCCGTCACCCCGCGCTGATCCGCGAAAGCAATTCCGGTGACGCGAGGCCACACAACGACCGCGTCATTCGGGGATATCAAGACGGGGTTAACCACGAAAGACACGAAACACGCGAAAAAAAAGAAGAAACAGAAGTGAAAGGAATCTGAAGGGCGCCAGCGGGCATGGAACCGCTCAAGCCAAAAGCCTTTTTTTCGTGTCTTTCGTTTATTTCGTGGTTCAATCTCTTCCCTTCGTCAGTTTCGCGCTCCCCTCGCCCCCCCGGCCCGCGCTCCCTATACTGGCCCCATGTCGACGCTCGAATCCATTGCCGATCGCACCTGCCGGCTCGTGACGATGGGCTGCAAGGTGAACCAGTACGAGACGCAGCTTGTCAAAGAGGCGCTGCAGCAGCACGGATACCGCGAAGCCGGTGACGACGAAGCGGCCGAATTGTGCGTCGTCAACACCTGCACCGTGACGGGCGAAGCCGATTCGAAGGCCCGGCAGATCATCCGGCAACTGGCGAAGCGCAATCCGGGGACAAAAACGGTCGTCTTCGGCTGTTACGCCGCCCGCGAGCCGGCCGTGCTCGAACAGTTGCCCGCCGTGTTTGCCGTCGTCCCCGACAATCGCGAGCTGCCGGATGTGATGCAGCGGTTCGGGATCTGCGATTGGCCAACCGGCATCAGCCGTTTCGACGGGCATCGCCGGGCGTTCGTCAAGGTGCAGGATGGCTGCATCCTCAATTGCACGTATTGCATCATCCCGCAGGTTCGCCCCGGTTTGCGGAGCCGAACGCCGGCAGAGCTGGTCGACGAAGTCCGCCGGCTGGTCGACAACGGTTACAAGGAGATCATCCTCACCGGCATTCACCTCGGACACTATGGCGTCGAAACGACCCGCGGCCGCTCCGGACGAACTCCCTATCGGCTGTGGCACCTGATCCGCGAGCTCGACCGCATCCCCGGGGCCTGGCGGCTGCGTTTGTCGAGCCTCGAAGCGGCGGAAGTCGGGCCCGACTTTCTCTCGGCGATCGCCGATTGCGAGCGACTTTGCCCGCATTTTCACTTGTGCCTGCAAAGCGGTTCGGACGAAGTTCTGTCCCGCATGAAGCGGCGTTACCGCGTGGGGCGCTTTCTCGAAAAGCTCAATCAAATCCGCGAGATCTTCGACGCACCGGCCCTGTCGACCGACGTGATCGTCGGTTTTCCAGGCGAGACCGAGGCCAATTTTGTCCAAACATTGAAAGCCTGCGACGCCGCCGGGTTCATGAAAATCCATGCGTTTCCGTTCAGTCCCCGCCGCGGAACACCCGCAGCCGGCTTCAGCGACCTGGTTTCGGCCCACGTGCGCAAGGAGCGCCTCGCCCGCCTGACTGAACTGGAACGACAACTCGCGCAAAGGGCATGCTGCG
>JAGVKR010000415.1 GCA_020050375.1 Planctomycetales bacterium | reverse complement strand
GTGCGCTCCATCGCCGCGTCGGCGGGAGTCCGCAGGTAGTCCATCACCAGGAACCGGGCCTGCCAGAATTTGAGCGCCTGATTGAGCTCGGTGACGGCGTTGGCACTTCCTACCACCCAGCTGGAGAGGGCCAGTGCCAGCCTTTCGTCGGGGAGGAGCTTCGAATCGCCGGCGAGTTTGAGAAACGAATCGAGTCGCTCGAGATTCGAATCGCTGAGCGACTCGACGATCTCGGACCGCCGCGGCGCGATCTCGGCGATCCGCGCATCGCTTCCCAGCTCTGCCTGCAGCTCGGCCAACAGCACCTGCGCGTGTGACAGGCGATCGCGGGTCGCGTCGTACTCCTCCGTCATCTCGCGGACTTCACGGAGCACCGCGACATCGACGTTGTCCACGGGAAAGGCCCGCAACATCGCATTCACGAACCGGTGCTGTCCCGACGCGCGGCGGAGCTTCAGTTCGTTGAGCCCATCGAGTGCCTTGGCCTGACTCAACAGCCCCTGAGCTTTTCTGACTGTTTCGGCCCGGTCCGGGAACTCCCTGGCAATCGCTTCCAGCTCACGCTCCGCTGGCCCGTACATCTGGGCCTGAATATAGAAAATGGCGATCTTCATCCGGTGCTCGGCGTCGTTCGAGCCGTTCGCCTTGCGCAGAATCGGATCGAGGATCTCCACGGGAATCGAGCTGGTCGCCAGCGCCGTCTTCCAGTCGTAATTGAGCGCCTCGACCTTCACATAGACCGGATTGATCTCCGTGATCCCCTGAATGACTTCCGGTTTGCGCGCGCCCAGCCGGAGCTTGACGATGCGAACGCCATGCTCGTCGAACGGTCTGGGTTTTTCGAGATAATCGCCGACAACACCGATCGATTGGCTGGCTCCCACCATCGGCTTGTGCTTCAGTCGAAAGACTTCGCTTTTCGACAGGTCGATATCGCGGTTGACGCTGTCCACCTGCCGCCGCGGGACGAACACTCGCTGCCAGGCGTTCGATACCATCCAGATCGGATAGCTCGTCGTCGGGAGCGGATTCGGCTTCTTCGGACCTTTGATGAGGGTTTCGAGCTCCGCCGGCGTCCCGGAATACGTCATGCCGTTCTTCAACCGCACTTCGCCGGCGGGCGACCGAGGCGCGGCCGCCAGCCAGAACGACAGCGCCAGCAGAATCAGAAGCAGGTGAAAACGCCGGGAGGCAAGCATCCGTCCAGCTCCGGGAATCTCAATCCGTGCGGCCAGGCATTTCAGAGATCGACGAAGAACCAATGCACTTCGAGGGAGCGCCGAAAGCCCTTCTCTGATTATCGGGTTCTGAAAGCCGTAAGGGAATGCGAATCGCCTGGCAAGCCGGGTAGACGGGGGAAGAGTTTTCTGTATTGCGGGTTGGGCAAATATGTTCTCCCCGTCATTTAGCCCCCCGTGATTCACGGGGGGCTAATTAGCGGCTTCGCCGCAAATCGAGACATTTCAGCGTCGACGTGTCACGAACATACAGCAATCCATCGGCCAGGGCCGGTAAGGCTCTTGTCGTTGCCGGAAGCACACTGGCGCGGCTCAGCTCGCGGTATTCGTCGGGATTGGCAGCCGCGAGCACCAGCGTGCCGTCGGCTTTGACGAGAATCAGCTTGGCGTCGGCCAGGATCAGCGTCGCCATCCCGAACGGTTCCTTTGTCCAGCGGACCTTGCCCGTCTGCGGATCGAAACACCGCAAACGGCCGTCGCCGACATCCTGCCGGCCGTCGATTCCATACAACATTCCCTGGTGCCGAACGCAGGTGGTGTACTGGCTCGACATCGTGTCGTTGTTGGCCCAGAGTGTCTCGGCTTTGGTTCCGCTGAATTTTGCATAGACCGCGCCGACGCCATAGCTGGCCGACAGAAACAAATGCCCGTCGAAAACCAGCGGGCTGGCGGCGTTCACCGTCGGCCCACGGGCTCCGAACGGGAACTGCCAGCGGACCTTTCCGTTCGCCGGGTCGATCGACAGCGCGCTATAGCGTGTGACAAAAATCACCTGTCGCACGCCATCGTTCGTCACCGCCACGGGCGACGAATAACTGGCTTGCTCGTCGGTCTTCTGCCACAGGGTTTTGCCGTCCGCCACCGCAAAGGCGACGATCCCCGAGCCCCCTTTCCCCCCGACATTGACGAGCACCGCGTTCCCTTCGGCGATCGGGGTGCTGCCGGCGCCGAAGTATCCTCCGGGGGCGCCAAACTCTTTGGCTGTCGCCCGTGACCAGAGTGCCTTGCCATCTTCGAGCGCGACGCAGTGCAGGTCTCCCGCCGCCCCGAAGACAATCACGCGCCCGTCGTGAACAAGCGGGACGCAGCGGGGTCCGTTGTCGGGAGAGATCCCTCCGGCGTATTTGGTTGGAAAGGCCTGTTTCCAGGTGACCTGTCCGGTACCCGCGTCATGCGCCTCGACCAGCTCTTCCGCTCCGCGCCGATGAAAGAGGATGGCCCTTCCACCGGAAACCGCGACCCCCGCGAACCCCTCCCCGACATCGCGCTTCCAAACCATCTTCGGACCGGATTTCGGAAACGAGTCGACGAGGGATTCCTTCTCTGCGATTCCGTTCCGTGAAGGCCCAAGAACCTGCGGCCAGTCGCCGGCCGTCGACGCCGCAGGAACGACGCAACCGGCGACCAGCAGCATGACGCCGCATTTTCGGAGCCAACTCGAACAGGGCAACTCGATCGGCGCAAGCCGCATGCGGAAACTCCCTCGACAACGAACGGCGGTCTTCGACCCGACGGCGATCGAACACTCAAACCGCCGCCGTCACAACCCTGCGGCGATCATACCGCCTCGGAGGGGTGTGGCAAGCGAGGGGGGCCGAGGATCGAGGATCGAGAATGGAGGATAGAGCTGTTCGATCCTCGATCCTCGATCTTCCATCCTCGAACGTCCTCTCCCCAGTCCCACGTCAGGCGGGCAATCAGGATCGGCACCAGCGGGAGCAGGTATTTCTCCCAGTGCAGGTACGCCCACGGCATCACCGCCAGAAAGGCGAGCACCGCCAGATCGAGGAAGACCGGGAATTCGACCGTCCGCCGCGCACAGCGTCGCAGGAGGTCGCGGCTGAGAAACAGATATGTCAGCAACCCCGGAATGAGCGCCAGCCAGAAGATGAAATGCACAGCCATCGGACTGCGAAGCAGCGACGCCAGCGTCTTATGGAACATCCCCACATGAGGGATTCCCGCGGCGATCGCCGATGGTGAGGGAGTGATCGGCGTCAGCCAATACAGAAGGCTGATCAGCACGGCGACCGCGAGCATCCGACGCGAAGCGAAGATCGAATGCCGTTTCCAAACGAGCGCCGGAGCGAGATAGATCGCCGACAGGCTGAGATAGAGCCATGCCGACTCGATATGGAAACTGGTCCCTTCGGCCAGGTACGTCTGCTTGAGCGCGTTGTCCGGACAGGGCCCCTCCCAAAGGGCGAGCAGGCCCATGAGCGGCAGTGTTCCGGCGCAGCAACCGGCCAGCAGGCACAAACCGCGCCAGCGCGGTCCGTGCCGATACTTCAGGGCGAGAAACAGCCCCGCGGCCAGTGGCAGAAACACCAGGTGCTGCCGGCAAACGAGGGCGCCGGCGATTCCCGCGCAAAGCAGCAATGGCCGCTCTTCACGCAGAGCGATCAGGGCCATCAGCAAAAAGAGCATCGCGAGCATGTCGGTGTAGACGAACAGGCTCACGAACAGCAAATACGGTTGCAGCAGAAAACAAGCCGTCGCCAGCAGCGCACCCCGCGCCGAAGCAAACTCGCGCGCCGACAGCCGAAACCAGAGGGCGTAGGTCACGACGGCGACCAAAAGCGACAACAGGCGCAACGTCAGCGGGTCGTAACCGAAGAGCCTTCCCCAAGCGCCGTAGAGCAGAAACGGGAGCGGACCCGACATCTCTTCGTAGTGAGCCAGCAATTCGAAACTCGGCGACTCGCCAAACTTTTCGATCGTTTGTGCGAAATGGATTTCGTCACCACGAAACGGCTGACCGAGGTCGACACACCACGACAACAGAGCGAGCACTGTGACCGAGCCGCAGAGGATGCGGAGCAGTCCCTCGCGTCCAAAGGGGCGGACAAAGAGCGGCTCGACGGCCTGAGTGATGGGACCGACAACGCTCACGGGCAACTCCGTCCTTGGAGATGTGACGTCTCGTTCGAGAAACTCGAAGTCAGGCACACGGCACCGGGCCTAAGAATTGCGATGAGGCTGTGATGCCGGATGGTCTGTTTTCGACTGGATGACTGGGGAAACTTTAACGATTCGTCTGATCGCAACGACCAGGGGCTTTTGGAAGGATTTGCGATGGAAGCAATGCCATCTGTAGCTCCCTCGCTGACGCTTTGGATTACGATCGGGGCGGCGCAATAGTCACAAACCGAAGCGTCAGCGAGGGATGCCGGCGGCGCGTGGCTTGCCGTGCGGGGCGATCGCAATCCACCGTCGCTCGGCTCCAAGTTGCCGTGACGGATCGGACCATTTCGAGTACAAATGGCGTTGTCCGCCAGACCTGTCGCGACCAGATGCGACGTCTGCTGGTTGTCGAATTTGCAACTCACGGCCGTCGTCTTGAAACGCGGCCATTCCGCGCGTCGCCGAAAACAACAATTCAGGTAACTCTTCAGCCGTATGCAGTTGATCTTTGCTGATTTTTGGTTTTCGGGTACTTCTGGCCATCCCGAATGGCAAGGAGGCCCGAGTGATTGCGAC
>JAGVKR010000512.1 GCA_020050375.1 Planctomycetales bacterium | reverse complement strand
GCGACGCACCGAAGCGTCGAAGACGGCGGAAATGTTCGACCGCCTGTCCCTCCGTGTTCTGGCCATGTGTGCCCGTGATGGATTAGAATTCGCGACCCGATCGCGGGCTTCTTCCGACGCTCAAATCAAGGATCCGTCAAATGCTCGCTCGCGTTGCCCGAGTCCTGTGTGTGGCGGTGTTCGCTCCCTTTGATATGACAGGTGTCGTTTTGGCTCAGGCCGTCGATTCGTATCCGCCGTCGAAGATCGCCGTTGTCACCGATCAACTTCACGGCGTCGATCTCGCCGACCCGTATCGCTGGCTCGAAGATCAACAGAGCCCTGCGACCCGTGCCTGGATCGAATCCCAAAACGCCTACACCGACCGGGTTCTGAAGCGCTTCGCCGGACGCTCGGCCCTTTCCCGCCGACTCGATCAACCCCTCAAGGTCGACTCCGTCGGATTGCCCGCGGCGCGCGGCAATCGCTACTTCTTCACGAAGCAGCCCGCCGATCGCGATCTGCCTGTGATCTGCATGCGTGACGGGATCGGCGGCAAAGACGTCGTCCTGCTCGACCCGAAAGGCTTGAGCGACGACGGCTCGAAGACCGTCAGCCTGCTCGACGTTTCCAAAGACGGCCGGCTCCTCGTCTATGGAGTCCGCGCCGGGGGCGAAGACGAACTGACGCTGCGGTTCTTCGACGTCGAGGCTCGCGCCGATCGGCCCGGTCAGATTGATCGGGGGCGCTACTTCGGCGTTTCGCTGACTCCCGACCAGAAGACGCTGTATTACGCCCGACATGGCAAAGAGGGATCACGGGTTTACCGTCGCAATTTGACCGGCAAGTCCGTTGACGAAACTCTGATTTTCGGCGAAGGCTACGACCCCGGAGTGGGGATCACGCCGGGGCTTTCCGAAGACGGGCGGTTTCTTGTCATCCACGTCTGGTACGGCTCGGCGGCGACGAAGACCGAAATTCACGTGCAGGATCTGTCTCGTCCGTCCAGCGCGATTACACCGATTGTCAAAGACATCGAAGCGCGCTTCAGCGGCGCTGCTGTCGATCGACGAATGTTCGTAAAAACCAACTGGAAGGCTCCCAACGGACGCATTCTCGAAATCGATCTGACGTCGCCGGTGCAGGAAAAATGGAAGGAAGTCGTTCCCGAAGATCGGCAGGCGGTCCTCGAGAGCTTTTCACCCGTGGCCGGCAGGTTGTACGTCAACTATCTCAGGGACGTGACCTCGCAGGTCCGCGTGTTCCAACCCGACGGCCGGCACGTGCGCGACATTGCCTTTCCCTCGCTGGGAACGGTCAGCGACGTGGCGGGTGAATGGGACCGGGACGAGGCGTTCTTCTCGTTCAGCTCGTTTCATATTCCGTCGACGATCTATCGCGAAGAGACCGCGACGGGCCGGCAGGCGGTCTGGTTTCGGTCGGCTATTCCCGTCGAGAGCGAGCGCTTCGAAGTCGCGCAAGTCTGGTTCGAGTCGAAAGACAAGACGCGCGTTCCCATGTTTCTCGTCCATCGCAAGGGGCTCGTCCTCGATGGAAACAATCCCACGTTGCTGGGCGGATACGGCGGCTTCAACATCAGCCTGACGCCCCAATTCTCGTCGCGCGCGGTCGTGTGGATTGAACAGGGTGGCGTTTACGCCGTCGTCAACCTTCGCGGCGGCGGCGAGTTCGGTGAGAAATGGCACGAAGCGGGAATGCTCGACCGCAAGCAGAACGTGTTTGACGATTTTCTGGGGGCTGCCGAATGGTTGATTCGCGAGAAATACACTCGCCCTGCAAAGCTGTCGATTGCCGGTCGCAGCAACGGCGGGCTGCTGGTCGGGGCCGCGCTCACGCAACGGCCCGATCTCTTTCAGGCGGTGGTGTGCGGTTATCCCCTGCTCGACATGGTCCGCTATCATCAGTTTCTCGTGGCGCGTTTCTGGGTGCCCGAGTATGGTTCGTCCGAAGAGCCCGAGCAGTTTAAGACGCTCCTCGCGTATTCGCCCTATCATCACGTTACGAAGGGAACGAAATACCCGGCGACGCTGTTCATCACGGGAGACTCCGATACGCGGGTCGATCCGCTCCACGCGCGAAAAATGGCGGCCCTGATGCAGGCCTCAACCGGTTCCGACCGGCCGATCCTGTTGAAATACGACACGAAGCTCGGGCACACCGGCGCGCGCCCCGTCAGCCAGACAATCGAAGATTTGACCGATGAGCTCGGGTTCCTGTTCGAGCAGTTGAACGTCAAAGTTGTGCCGACACGCACCGCTTCGAACTGACCTGCCTGATCGTGGAAGTCGGTCTCTGGTCGGTCGAAACGAATTGCGGATACGCCAGATGCCGCGGATCGGGCGGATACGATTTGCGGGTCACGTTTGCCCGCCCGTTGGTCGCGCGATGTTTGGGCTTTTGTTTTTTGAGCTTCCCTAGACATTTGCTTTTCGGGCTTCTGTCATCGCGGAGCCACAGACTCGAAATCCGAAATTCAAATGTCCAGGGAAATCAAAAATCCGAAATGAGAAAATGCGATTCCGTCCCGCTACGCGCGAACGAGCGCCATCACGGCGTTCGGAACAGATGCTCCGGCATTTGCCGGATTTCGCCAATCCCGGGTCGGAAATCCATGTGCGCCAGAATCTGCGAGGCGATGTCAATGCCGGGAGCGACTTCGATCAGTTCGATCCCTGCATCCGTCAAGCGGAAGACGGCCCGTTCGGTGACGTAATACACTTCCTGCCCGATCATGCGGCTCCGGGCGGCACTGAAGGCGACGAGCTCGACCTGCCGAACGAATTTCCGGCACGATCCTTCGCGGACGATTTGCAACCGGCCGTCATTGACGCGGATTTGGAGTCCCCCGGCCGTGAAAGTGCCGCAGAAGACCAGCCGTTTCGCCGTCTGCGTGATGTTCACGAAGCCACCAACGCCTGCGAAGCGATTGGCGAACTTGGCGACGTTGACGTTGCCCGCTTCGTCGATCTGGGCGGCCCCCAGCGCGGCATAGTCGAGCCCGCGACCGTCGTAGAAGTCGAACTGCGTCGGCTGATCGACAACCACTTGTGGAAAGCGGGCCGCGCCGAAGCT
>JAGVKR010000495.1 GCA_020050375.1 Planctomycetales bacterium | reverse complement strand
GCGGTCGCCCAGGCGCTCGAACAGGTGGCGGCGCTGCCGGATCCGGTCGGCGAAGTGATCGAAGGAGGCGTGCGTCCCAACGGGCTCGAAGTCCTCCGCGTCCGTGTTCCGCTGGGGGTCGTTTTTTTCATCTACGAGTCGCGGCCGAATGTCACAGCCGACGCGGCGGCGATTTGTGTGAAGAGCGGCAATGCGGTGATCCTGCGAGGGGGCAAAGAGGCGCTCCACAGCAATCGGGCCCTGCACGCCTTGCTGCGCGAAGCGCTGGAAGAAGTCGGTTTGCCGACCGCGGCCGTGCAGCTCGTCGAAACGACCGATCGCGCTGCCGTGGGACATTTTCTGCGAATGCACGAGCAGATCAGCGTCACGATTCCGCGCGGCGGGAAATCGCTGATCGAACGGGTTGTGGCCGAAGCGACCATGCCGGTGATCAAGCATTACGACGGCATTTGCCACGTCTACGTCGATCGACTCGCCGATTTCGAGATGGCCCGCGAGATTGTCGTCAACTCGAAATGTCACCGTCCGGGAGTCTGTAACGCCGCCGAGTGCCTGCTCGTTCATGCTGATGTTGCCGACCGGTTTTTGCCACTCGTGGCCCGCGACCTGCTCGAACGAAAGGTCGAACTGCGCTGCTGCGAGCGATCGCGCAAGCTGATTCCCGGTGCCCGCCCGGCAACAGAAGAGGACTTTCGCACCGAGTATCTGGACCTGATTCTGTCGGTGCGGGTCGTCGACGATCTCGAGCAGGCGATCGAGCACATCGAGACGTATGGCTCGCATCACACCGACGCGATTGTGACCGGCGACCTCGCCACGGCACGGCGGTTCACGACGGCGGTCGATTCGGCAGCGGTGATGGTCAACGCCAGCACGCGGTTCAACGACGGGGGAGAGTTCGGCCTGGGGGCCGAGATCGGGATCAGCACCGACAAGTTTCACGCTCGCGGTCCCTGCGGCCTGCGGGAGCTGACGAGCTACAAATTCGTGGCCACCGGCTCGGGACAGATCAGAGAATAGAATTCAGGAGGCCACGGATGGCGGAGATCTTGAGTCGTTCCGAAATGGATTCGCTGCTCATGGCGTCCGATCGCCGGACAGGAATCCGCTCTGCGGGGCCTTCAACGCCCGTTCATCCGGAATTGATCCGTTCGATCCGGGCGGTCCACGAGGGATTCGCCGGCGAGTTGGCCGCGAGCTTGACCGGTCTGCTCCGTTTGCCGGTTGACGTGCGTTTGATCTCTGTCGATCAATTGACGTACGGTGAGTTCACAGTCGGTCTCGAAGCCCCGGCCTGCCTGAATCTGATTCAGGTGGCCCCGCTGGAAGGGAGCTGGTTGCTGGAATTGAATCGATCGATTGCATTCCCCGTCGTCGACCGGCTGCTGGGAGGTGGAGGAGCCCTGTCGCAGAACGCACCGATGCGGCCACTGACCGACATCGAATGGCGGATGCTGGCGCGAATGACCGATCGGGTCGCCGCCGCGCTGCGAAGCGCGTGGAGCGATGTCTGCGACCTGACTCCGAAGGTGACTGGCGTCGGCAGTCATCCGCACGCCTTGCCGTTCGTCGCACCGGAAGCGATGGTCGTCCTCGTCAGCTTCGACGTCTCGATCGGCGATGCGGCGGGGATGCTCAACCTCTGCCTGCCATCCCGAATGCTGGCCTCCCTCGCAGACCGCCTGACGGCCGGACCTCACAACGGGCCACAGTCGGCCGATCGCGCGAAGGCCGCGGCCGGTTCAATCGGTGCGCGGCAGGCCGGGGTCGAGTTGATCGTCGAGCTGGCGTCAACGCGGCTGACAACTGAGGAAGTGACGAACCTGGCGGTGGGAGATGTGATTGTCACCAACTGCGACCACGGCCAGCCCCTCTCGGTTCGAGTCGATGGAGATTCGCGGTTTGCGGGCTTCGCCGGGCTGGTCAAGGGACGCAAGGCGGTCCGGATCGATGCCGCGCGACTCCCGCTGAGCAGTCCGCAGCGTCCTTCGTCGCTGATCGTCGAGGAACAGCCCCATCCCACGGGGGAGAATCGCGAATTCGTCGAAGGTGATTGACGCCCGCGACGGCTCTGGTTACAAGTGAATGCTTGCGGAGTGTGGCGATAAGGTACTTTTCAGGAAAGGGTTGTAGCGATCGAAGCGACGCATCGGATCAACGAGCAGATTCGCATTTCTCCCGTTCGGGTGGTGAGTCAAGGTGGTGGGTTGATGGGACCCATGCCGACGTCCGAGGCACTGGAGCTTGCTCGTCAGTCGGGTCTGGATTTGGTGGAGGTGGCGGCCGACGAACGGCCCCCTGTCTGCCGAATCATGGACTACGGCAAGTTCAAATACGAGCAGAAAAAGAAGCAGGCCAAGAGCGCCAAGACGCATCAGGTGCAGGTGAAGGAAATTCGCCTGCGGCCGAAAACCGGCGAGCACGACGTCGATTTCAAGGTCAAGCAGGCGCGCGGCTTTCTGGCCGAACGTGACAAAGTCAAAGTGACGATCATGTTCAAAGGCCGGGAGATGGCGCACGTCGATCGCGGCCGCGAGCTGATTCTGGGAGTGATCGCCTCGCTCGAAGACATCGCCAAGATCGAGAAGCAGCCGTCAATGGAAGGCCGGAGCATGACGGCCGTGCTGACGCCGAAATAACCCGACCCTGGCGGATGCTTTGCGGTGGCCTTTGTGGGGAAGGCCTTTTGCGGCGTTCCGCGAGTCGAAGTGGAGGCACTTGTCCTGATCGAGCCTCTCAAGTTGCTCGTGGTGTGCCATCCGGCCGAATCCGGATTCTGAATTTGTCAGGCTGAATTGTCGATTCGCTGTCGTTTTCCTCTGTTCCGGGCTGGAAAAAACGTCGCGAAGCCCGATATAATCCCCGTTTCCCTGTTTGGGACCACCCGATTGCACCCCATCGTCGCCCCTCCGCGGATTTGGATGTAAGGGGCTGACTTCAGACGAGTTACAAAGCGAATCACCATGCCGAAGCAGAAGACGCACAAGGGAATGAAGAAGCGGTACAAGTTGACCGCCTCGGGCAAAGTCAAACACCGGAAGCGGGGCCGCGGGCACTTGTTGTCGGGGAAGACCTCCAGCCGCAAGCGGCATCTCCGTCAGGACGCGGTCGTCGGCGGTGTCTGGGCCGACCATATTGTTGCCGGGCTCCGTCCCGGGCTCTGAGCCGCCGCAATCCTCCAGGCGACCCGGGGCACGATCGCGCCGGATCGCAAGCGTGCCCGACTTTCGATGAGTCAGTCGGTGCCGAGCCAAAGTCCAAGATTCACTAACGATTCAGGTTGATGCCATGAGAGTCAGAAAAACAGGTGCCCGCCGCCTCGCCCGCCGCCGACTGTTCCGCGAAGTGAAGGGGAACTACGGAGCCCGCGGCAAATTGGTCAAGATGGCGACGGAGACTCTGCTCCGCGCCCGCGCTTTCGCCTTCCGCGATCGCCACGACAAGAAGCGCAGCTATCGGGCGCTATGGATCACCCGCCTCACCGCCGCCTGTCGGGCGCGGGGAATGCGCTATTCGCAGTTCATTCACGGTTTGGCGCTGGCCAAGGTCGAGCTGAATCGCAAGTCGCTCAGCGAGCTGGCGATTCACAGTCCGCACGTCTTCGACGAACTGGTGAAGCTGGCCCAGGACCAACTGCCGGCCCCGGCTTCTGCTCCGGCCTCGGCCTGAGGGCGTGTGAAAGCTTGTCGTGTGGACTTCAGTCCACACGAGATTTCTTCGTGTCGGCGAAAGCCAACACGACTGGTTGTGCGTGACGGTTTATTCACTCGAAGCTTTCACGCGCACTGAGCCGTACGGATTGAGCGGCCCATGGACCTGATCGCGCAACTCAACGACTTCGAGGCTCAGGCCCTGGCCGCCATTCAGTCGGCCGCCGACGCGAGTGCGTTGGAAGCCGTGCGCATACAGTTCCTGGGGGCCAGGCAGGGCCAGCTTCGCGACCTGCAGGGCTTGCTCGGTC
>JAGVKR010000313.1 GCA_020050375.1 Planctomycetales bacterium | reverse complement strand
AGAAATCGGCAATGTACGGCCCCAGCGAATGCTGGCGGCGGAATTTGTAGCCGGTGCTCGATCCACGCAGGACATTCCACAACTTTCGTTCCGCCACGGTCGCGTCACGCCGCAATTCGCGCCGACGCTCCTGATGCGCTTCGGGACTCCCCGACCAATCCCGACTCCCTCCCAATGTCCGCGGCCGCAACCGCGCCAGCACCCGATGATCGGCCGTCAGCCATAATCGCTCTTCGGCAACGTCAGTCTGCAAGCAGACCATCCATCCGCAATGCGGTTTCATGATCCGTCGTCGCACGATGTGTAACCGACCGTTGTGTGCGAGCACGCGGTCGCCAACCTGAATGCGCTCGAGCGGGACGAGGCGGATGATGTCTGTCGAAGCGAAATCTGCATTGGACGGCCCCCCCCTCAATCCCCCCGCGAACGGGGGGAAGTTCTTCCAAGGTTGTCGCTACCTGGCTATTTCATGTCGCCCTTTCAGGCTGCGCAACGATTGTCACCCCCCGCGCACACCCGGCACGCCCGTTTCGACCAGCATCTTCCTAACACGGTCTCGGAAGAGGGTGCGGACGTCGCGGACCGGCGGGCGGCAGCGGCTGGAGTCGAGGCCGATCAGTTCCAGGCAAATCTTGTCGAGGTGTCCTTCGCCGCCGGTGTACTTGCCGATCTCGCCGTACATGTCGTAACACGACCCGACGACGGCGCTCATTTCCCGCTGCGCGTCGTAATACTGCCGCGTTTCCAGCAGTTTCCAGAACTTGAGGGCCCACGCCGGGTGCCAGTTGGCGGGGTGCAGATTGATCGCCCGTCCGCCGAGCATGTGGGTTTTGACGTACTCGAGCTGGTTGTCGATCATGCAGACGCGATCGGCGAAGCTCCGCAGAAATGCCTCGAATTCGCGACCGCTGGGACTGGAGAGCTTGACCGCTGCGAGCTGCGGAATTTTCAGCAAGCGCTCGAGGAGCGCGTCAGTGATGCGAAAGCCCGTCCAGTACGTCGTATAGAGGACCTGCGGGATGTCGACCGCTTCCGCCACGCCGGCCAGAAACTCGTAGACGTCGGCGGCGGTGGAGACTTCATAAAACGGCGGCGCGATCTGGACGGCGATCGCTCCCAGACGCTTCGCTTCGCGACAGAGCTTGATGATCTCACGAGGATTCGTGTGCTGCACGCCGACCACCACGCCGACTTTGCCGTCGGCTTCGGCGATCACCGCTTCGGCGAGGCGAATCCGCTCCTCGGTGTCGAGCGTCGAGAACTCACCCGCGCCGCCGCCGGCGAGCAACACGCCGACGCCGGTGCGAATTCCGTTGTCGACGAGAAATCGCACGTGGCGGCGCATCCCGGCGAGATTGATCTCCAGCGCCGGATCGACGAACAACGTGGGGAGGGGAACGTAAATGCCGGTGAGCTGCGCCGCAATCTTATGGTGTCCCATCAAGGCCTCTGCGTTTTTCGAGGTTTGGCTGAACCGCGCTCCGGATCCATTCGTTCGCCCTCCGTCGCACGTCGCGGCGGACTTCGGTCGGTCGCCTTCGAACGATCGGTGATGCGGATCAGCTCCAGTGTTGTTTCATGTCCCTGGTCGACCGATTCTTGCCTTACGAGCCGGAGGTCGGCATCGTACCAAAGGTCGGCTTTGACGTCGCCCGTGACGCGATAGTGGTGGGCCGTCTTTTGCTCACCGGCCACGACGACCGGTTCATCACCGACAAAACGCAGCTCGCCGCGCAGCGCCCGCCCCTGGTCGGAATCGAGCAAGGGGACAATCTGGGCCTTCGACTTCGACAGCGGAGTGAGACCGCCGGTTGGAACAACTCCGTCCCGTGGCACGGAATCTGCCCGGGCCAGGCGCTTCGGAAGGTGCCAGTACGATGTCGCCCAGGAGTCCGGTTCGGCATGATGCGTCCCCTTCCGGTTGACAGAGACGAGAAGGCCCTTTTCTTCCTGCCTTGCCTTCACGTCATAACGGGTGCCGTTGTAGTCCGAAGTCTTATCGAGCTCGATAAGTCGACCCTCCTTCCAGACTTCCAGGCCGTTCGACGCGTAACTGTATTCGTAGACGATATAGCTGAAGCGCAACTGGGATTCGACCCGCATTCGGTCGGCGCCGTCGTCGCGGCGATCAATTCGCATCGTGCACTTGCCGCGCTCTTTTCCGTCGACAGAGACCCGGAACTCCCGCGTCTGTCCTTCGAACGTGCGCGGTTCGGCCGCGACGACAGTGCCAATGCAACCGAGAAACACGATCCAGAGCCCTGCCGCAATTCGCGGTTTCATTCCGTGCCAATTCCCTGCCATGGCAGGATCTCCCATCCGTTGAGAACGCGTCATTCCGAGTCGCAGGGGCGAACGATACCCGAATCATTCGAATGGGACTAGGCGAGGTGTGCCAGGGACGGGAGCGGCGGGAATCCGGGACCGGAGACAGTTCTTTCCCTCGGCGAGCGCTATTGAGTTTTTTCGGTTGGACGTTACTGTTTGGGACAGCCCGAGATCCGGCGGGTTTCGGTGGGAGGTCTGGCTGGCGACGAGCTTAAAGAATTCTCAAAGAACACGTTCTTCGACGAGAAAATCGGCGGGACGTTTCATATCGCCGTGGGGGCAGGGTATCCGCAAACCGGCAATGCCAATCAGTCGGCGCTGCACTGGGACCTGGTGAGCGATCTCCGCCCCGGCGCGGTGTTTCCGAGAAGCTCTGGCGGAACGATCCACGCCGATGGAGCACACACGATGAACCGCGATCAGGCCTTGCAGGCTGTGCGCGACCGAACCGAAGCGTGGGATGTCGTCGTTATTGGCGGAGGAGCGACGGGGCTCGGGGCGGCGGTCGACGCCGCTTCCCGCGGTTTTTCGACGTTGCTCCTCGAGCAGCATGATTTCGCGAAGGGAACTTCCAGCCGCAGCACGAAGCTGATTCATGGCGGCGTCCGGTATCTGGAACAGGGGCGGTTGGGGCTCGTGCGCAGCGCGCTGATCGAGCGTGATCTCCTGTTGCGGAATGCGCCGCACATCGTTCACGATCTGGCGTTCGTCATTCCCGCCTATTCCTGGTGGGAGCTACCGTGGTATTTCGCGGGCCTTGTGACGTACGACCTGCTGGCCGGGCGGAGGCGACGCGGGCGCTCGCGACTATTGTCTCGCGAAAAGACACTTGCCCGCGTCCCGATGCTCGCCCCTCTCGGGCTGCGGGGCAGCGTTGTTTATCACGACTGCCAGTTCGACGACGCACGCCTCGCCGTGACGCTGGCAAGAACGCTATTCGACATCGGGGGAACGGCGCTCAACTACGCGCGGGTCGTCGGGTTGTCGAAAGACGCGGGCAAGATCTGCGGTGTGCGCGTCCATGACGAGGAAACCCATGCGGAGCACGAGATCCGCGCACGGGTCGTGATCAATGCGACGGGGATCTTTGTCGATCAGATCCTGCGGATGGATACGATCCATCACCAGCCGATGATCACCCCCAGCCAGGGAATTCATATCGTGCTGGAACGCGAGTTTCTGGCGGGCGAGAGCGCCGTCGTCGTTCCCCACACCGACGACGGGCGAATTCTATTCGCGATTCCCTGGCACGGAAAGACGCTGATCGGAACGACCGATACGCCGGTTGCCGAGCCGTCGCTCGAGCCCCGGCCTTTGGAGGCGGAGCTTGAATTTGTGCTGCGTCACGCGGGACGGTATCTCGCGCGCGCTCCAAACCGGTCCGACGTGCTGAGCATTTTTGCCGGGTTGCGGCCGCTGGTTGCTGCGAAACCGGTCCGGCAGACCGCATCGGTGTCGCGCGATCATCACATCGAAGTCTCTTCGACGGGACTGGTGACAATCGCCGGCGGGAAGTGGACGACCTACCGCCATATGGGGGAGGACGTGGTCGACCACGCTTTGAAAGTCGCCGGCTTGCCGCTCCGGCCCTCGCGCACGCACGATGTGCCGTTGCACGGCTGGAGCGTCGATGCCGATCGTCGGTCTCCATTGTCGGTTTACGGAGCGGATGCCGATGAGATTCGGAAGCTTGCTGCGGCGCAACCCGAGTTGGGCGAATCGTTGCACCCCCGCTTGCCCCATATTATTAAGGTCGAAGTGCTCTGGGCCGCACGGCACGAAATGGCCCGCACGGTCGAAGACGTGTTATCGCGGCGGACGCGGGCCCTGCTGCTCGATGCGCGAGCCAGCGTTGCCGCCGCTCCCGCCGTT
>JAGVKR010000332.1 GCA_020050375.1 Planctomycetales bacterium | reverse complement strand
GTCTCGCCGCTGCTCGCTGCGGGAATGCTCGCCACTCCCGCCTTATGGAGCCTGCCGATGCTCCTGGCCGGCTCGATCAAGATCGTCTATGACCTGCTGCTGTACCGGGCGATGGCAAAACGGCAGTAGTGGCGATTTTCGATGAGCGGCGTATAAAACTCGTAGTGTTGGCTTTAGCCAACACGGTACAGCATTTCGTGTGGACTAAAGTCCACACTACGAATTTCACACGGCGTCAGTCGACGATGCACAGCGCACAACCGCGGGCTTCGCGGGCGACTTTCTCGGCGACTCCGCCGATGAAGCTCTCGATCGACGCCGAGTTGCCCCGGCGGCCGATCACCACCAGGTCGTACTTCCCCTGCTTCATCTCTTCAATGATCGCGAGGGCGGCTACGACGCGCCGCGATTCGGGGCGAGATTCCTTCTGGCACAGTCGAATATTGACCTTCGCCGGCGAAACGCCGGCCGCCGTCAGCGTCAGCGCCTGTTCCTCGAGGAGCTTTTCGCCGAGGATTCGGCCGGTTTGGGCCCATTCGTCGGCGACCTGCCGGAAGGCGTTGCCAGCATCTCCGCCGGCGCTTCGCGAAAGGATGAACTCGGGCAGCGACTCGCAAACGTGGAACAGCGTCACGTCGTAGTCATGCGTGCTGCGCGGGCCGAGCAGCTTGCCGGCAAAGGCGACCGCTTTCCGCGAAACTTCCGAATCGTCGATGGCGACGAGCACTTTCACAATCACTGGTCCTTGGGGAAACAGTCAGGCTCAGCGTGCTTTCGACAGTTGTTCGCACGCCGGCGTGGCTGGCTACAAGACAAGTTTCGCAAACTTCGAACGTTCGGGCAAGTTCGTCGCTCGAATCGAGGTTGTCGGCGCGCGCTTTCGGCCTAAAATTCAGTCGTCCGATTGACAAATCGTGTGAAACAGGAAATACACGACCATGAGCGAGGGTCTGCCTTCGGGTGCGGTTGCCCACTTTGGAGTGTCACCGATGTTGTTGCGGTTCTCAGTCTGTATTGCGATTGCTTGTTTTGTTGTTCCCCAACTCGCGCAAGGGGGAGCCTCGAACAGCCTGCTCGATATCTCGGGCGACGGGCGGCTGCTCGCGGCCGTCAACCGCGATAACGGCAGCGTCAGCATTGTCGATCTCAAGGCGTCGAAGGTCTTGCACGAAATCCCTGTCGGCGCCAAACCCGAAGGGGTGACGTTCGTCGGCCGATCGCATACGCTCGCCACCACGGCGTATGGCGACGATAAACTGGTGCTGCTCGACGCCGATTCCGGGAACAAGCTGGGCGAGGTGGAGTTGTTCGACGAGCCCTATGGCGTCGTGTCGAATGCCGACGGCACGAAGCTGTACGTGACGCTCGAATTTCCCGGCCAGGTCGTCGAAATCGACGTCGCGTCCCGACAGGCGATCCGCACCATGAACGCGGGCCCGTTCCTGCGCGGGGTGGCGCTCGCGGCTGATGGCAAACGCCTCTACGTGACCGAGTACCTGACCGGCGCCGTGGTGGCCGTCGATCTGGAAACGGGTGAAAAGATCGACCGCTGGCAGGGAAGCGCGAGCGAGAATCTGGCGAGACAGGTCGCTCTCAATCCCCGGCGTCCCAAGGCTTACGTGCCGCACGTGCGTTCGCGAACGAATCTCAACCAGGGAGAAGGCTCGATCGTGCCGTTCGTCTCGGTGGTCGACACGGCGGCCGGTGAAGGACGCCGGCGAAAACCGGTGCCGATGGATTCGTTCGTCAGCATCTTCGTCGTGGCTAACCCCTGGGAAACGGCCGTCTCGCCCGATGGCCGTCTGTTGTGCGCGGTGTTCGCCGGCACCGACGACATGTACGTCTGCGACGTCGTCGACGACGATTACACCGAGTTGGCGTTCAAGAAGCTGATCCGGCTGGGGCACAATCCTCGCGCCGTCCGTTTCGCTCCCGACGGCCGCACGTTCTACGTCTACAACACGCTCGACTTCACCGTCGTTGCCTACGACAGTGAGACCTTTTCGAAAGGGGAGACGATCAAGGTCTGCGAGAACCCGTTGGGAGACGAGAATCTCCGCGGAAAGATCCTCTTCTATTCGGCCCTGCAACCGATGGTTGGTCGGCGGTGGATTTCGTGCGCGAGCTGCCACCCCGATGGCGATGCCGACGGCCGCACCTGGCAAAACCCCGAAGGATTGCGGAACACGACAGCGCTCTACGGCATGGCGTGGACGCATCCCATCCACTGGTCGGCGGACCGCGACGAATCGCAGGACTTCGAGCACACGATTCGCGGCCAGTTGATGCAGGGGCAAGGGCTGATCCGCGGCCAGGTTTTCGAAGCGCTCGATCGGCCCAACAAGGGGCGCTCGCTTGATCTCGATGCCTTGGCGGCGTATTCCAACGCTCACAAGGTTCCGAAGAGCCCCTTTGCCCGGCACGGCCTGTCGGAAGCGGCCACCCGCGGCCGCGAGCTGTTCTTCTCGAAAGAGACGCGCTGCGCCGAGTGTCACAGCGGAGCGTATTTCACCGACTCGACCCCGAACCGCCCGTTCAAGCTGCACGACGTCGGAACGGGCGGCGACGACCCCAGTGAAAAGATGGGCCCGAAGTACGACACGCCGACGCTCCTGGGGATTTACCGCACCGCGCCGTATCTGCACCACGGGCGGGCGACAACACTGGAAGAGGTGTTAACCACCTGCAACATGGGAGACCGTCACGGCAAAACCAGCCAGCTCAGCAAATCGCAGATTGCCGACCTGGTGGAGTTTCTGAAGGCGCTTCCCTACGAAGACCCCGAACCGCAGGCAAAAGCCGCGGGACTCGTTAAGATCGAGAAATAGCGGCTCGCGCCTCGCGCGCCGCACCGTGTGAGAATCATAGACAGGAGGTTTTTCAAATGTCGCGTTCCCTGGCAACAACATTCACGTTCGCTGCCGTTCTTGCGCTCATCACGATGGCTGCGTTCAACACCTCGGTGGGGGCCGACCCGGCGGATGCGTCGGCGATCACCGTTCAGTTCGCAAATTGGGAGCAGACGCTGAAAATCGTCGCCGGTCATAAGGGAAAAGTTGTCGTGCTCGACGCTTGGTCGACGTCGTGCCAGCCCTGCAAGGAGGAGTTTCCCAATTTGGTGAAACTGCACAAGAAACACGGCAAATCCGGACTGGCATGCCTGTCACTCGCGTGCGACTACAGCGGGGTTAAGGACAAGCCGCCCGAGTATTACAAGGAACGGATCCTGAAGTTTCTGACGAAGCAGGGGGCGACGTTCCAGAATCTGATTGCGACCGTTCCGTCGGACGAATTGTACGACCAGATGCAGCTCACTTCGATACCCGCTGTGTACGTTTTCGGACGCGACGGCAAGCTCGCGAAGCGGTTCGACAACGAGAAGGCGGAAAATGAAGAAGACAACTTCACCTACAAAGACGTGACGAAGCTCGTTGAAGAGCTGCTGGCGAAGAAGTGACACGCTCGCCTCAACACGGCGCCAGCGACTCGAAGGCGTACGCGAAATCAGTGTCGCTGGTGTAGACTCGCAAGTCAGCGTCCTGCGAGACGACGAAGGCCAGCGCCTTGGGATGCTCGCGGCAGAAGAGGCACGCCGACTGGTTGCGCGTCCCGAGCTTCGCCATGCTCGCCACCAGCGATTGCGACCGATCGTACCAGTCGCGGAGCTCGAGAAGCCGCGAAGTGCCGTCGCTG
>JAGVKR010000423.1 GCA_020050375.1 Planctomycetales bacterium | reverse complement strand
CTGCTCGACAGCGTCTGCGACATCACCGAGGTCCGTGAAGCGTTTACCGGCCTGGCTCCCGGGTCGCGGGCGATGGAAGTCTGGACGCATCGCAGCGGCTCGCTGTTTCTCGATTCGTTCGGACGCCCCGATGCGAATCAGGATCCCCCCTGCGAACGAACCGGCGAAACCACCGTCGTGCAGGTCTTGCACCTGATGAATTCTCCCGAGCTGCACCGCAAAGTCACCAGCGATTCCGGTCGGGCGGCCCGATTGGCGGCCAGCGACAAATCGCCGCGGGACCTCGTCGAAGAACTGTATTTGCTCGTGTATTCCCGCCCGCCGACCGATGAGGAACGAGGGGTCGGCGAGGGGCTGTTTGCCGATCCCGGAGAGACCCGTCGGCAGGCCGTGGAAGACCTGCTGTGGGCGCTCATCAACACTCCGGAATTCGTGTTCAAGGATTGACCGTTGTTCATTCGGGGCGGACGATAGACGCCGCCCTTCAGAATCGCTTGGGTACAAGGATCTGCCATGGCACAACACCGCAACTGCAACGGCGTCAGTCGCCGCGACTGCCTGCAACTGGGACTGTCGGCCCTGCTCGGAACGGGGCTGGTCGACACGCTCCGGCTCCGCGGCCAGGCAGGCGACCCGCAGGCCAACCGCGGGCGTCCCACAAGCTGCATCCTGATTTGGATGGACGGCGGACCGACGCACTTCGAGACGTTCGACCCGAAACCCGAAGCCCCCAGCGAAATTCGCGGCGAGTTCGAGCCGATCGCCGCGATGACTCCGGGCGTCTTTTTCTCGAAACACATGCGGCAACTGGCTGCAATGTCCGACAAGCTGGCGGTCGTCCGCTCGATCTGCCACAACGACCCGAACCACGGCGGCGGCAACCACTACATGATGACCGGCTCGCCGACGCGAATCCCGGTTTTCTGCGGGGCCTATGTCAGCTTTCACCCCAGCCTCGGATCGGTGACGGCATACGAACGCGGCTCGAACGACAGCCTGCCGGGCTACTTCTCGATGCCGAGCATGTCGCGCTCGGGGGGGCCAAATTTCCTCGGGGCGAAATATGCCCCGTTCGTCTTGTCTGACGATCCCAACCACGACGCCTTTCGCGTCCGCGACGTGGCGATTCCGGAAGGCCTCTCGGGACAGCGGTTCGACGGCCGCCGCGATGTCCGCCGCCAGGTCGATAAGATGGTCCGCATCGCCGAGAAAGCCGCGGGCGACCCGGTCAACGCCCTCGACGACTACTATCGCCAGGGATACAACCTCGTCACCTCCCCCGCCGCACAAAAGGCGTTCGACATCCACCGCGAGCCGCCGCATGTCCGCGACAAGTACGGCCGCAACTCGTTCGGGCAGCGCGCCCTTTTGGCGCGGCGGCTCGTCGAAGCCGGCGTGCCGTTCATCACGCTGACGGAAGGGGGCTGGGACCATCACGGCGATCTGTTCAAGACCTGCGACAAGCGGCTGCCCCATTTCGAAGGAACAATCGCGGCCCTGATCGACGACCTCGACCAGCGCGGGCTCCTCGAAACGACGCTCGTCGTCGCGCTGGGAGAATTCGGCCGAACCCCCAAGATCAATCCGGGCGCGGGGCGCGACCATTGGGCCAGCGCCATGTCGGTTCTCTTCGCCGGCTGCGGAACGCCTGGGGGGCAGGTGATCGGCGCGACCGATCGCAACGGCTTCACTGCGGTCGAACGGATCCTCTCTCCCGAAATGTTCGCGTCGACGATCTACCGCAAATTGGGGATCGACCCCGACAAAGTCCTCTACACTCCGGAAGGTCGCCCGATCCATATCGTCAGCGACCCGACGCCCATCTCCGAGCTGTTCGCGTGAGACCAACCGCCGTGATCAGGTCTGAAGGAAGTGGAACCACGATAGACCCAGCGCGGCCGCGCATAGCTCAGCCGCAACCAAGACATCACTCAGGACCACGGAATACACCGAACACACGGAAAAAGAGGGGGGACGAGCGAGCAGATCGGACTCGTCATTTTCATCTATTTCTTCCGTGTCTTCGGTGTATTCCGTGGTCAGTCTACTGTCGCTGCTCGAATTCTTCGCGCCGTGCGCACATTCGTGATATTGGTAGCACGGAATACGCGAAAAAAAGACCTCTTCTTACGTGGTTCTGCTCCGTACATCGTCCGATAGGTCGATGGCTCGCGCGTGCCGTACTTTTGGTCTTCGTGGTATCTGCCGGATCAGCATTCGCGGCTCCACCGAAGCTCGAATTTCTCTTTCCGGCCGGGGGCCAGCGCGGGACGGCAGTCGCGGTCACCGCGCACGGCGCATTCGATAAGTGGCCCGTGCAGACGTGGTGCAGCCGGAAGGAGGTCGCGCTCGCCATCGCCGACGAAAAAGGGAAGCTGACCGTCACCGTTCCGGCTGAGGCGGCGCCGGGGATTTGCTGGATCCGCCTTTACGACGCCGAAGGAGCGACATCGCTTCGGCCGTTCGTGATCGACATGCTTCCCGAGATAGTCGAAGTCGAGCCGAACAACGAGTGGAAGAAGCCGCAGGCGATCGAGGCCCCGTCGATGATCGTCAATGGGCGGTTCGAGACCGCCGGGGACGCCGACTTGTTCGCCGTCCCCCTCAAGCAGGGACAGACGCTGGTCGCGTCGATGGATGCTCATCGCACGCTCGGCTCGCCACTCGACGGCGCGCTGCAGATCGTGTCGAGCGACGGGTTTCTCCTCGAACACAACGAAGATACGCACGGTCTCGATCCGCAGATCCCGTTCACCGCTCCCGCCGACGGCACATACCTCGTCCGCGCGCTCTCCTTTCCGGCCGATCCCAATTCGACGATCGGCCTCGCGGGGGGAGCCAGCTACGTCTACCGGCTGACGCTCACGACCGGCGGCTTCGCCGATCACGCCTGGCCTCATTCCGCATCGTCGGTTGCGGCGGCGCCGGTCGAGCTGTTCGGCTGGAACATCCCGGAAACGGCGCGGCATTTTCCCGCCGTTGTCGCGTCCGCCGAGAACAGCGAAATCGCGCTCGTCTCTCCCGAGCTGGCCAACGTGCTGATGCTGCCGGTCGAGCCCCATCCGGTCGCAGTCGAGGCACAACCGGCCGGGGTTCGCGAACCGCAGGCGCTGG
>JAGVKR010000045.1 GCA_020050375.1 Planctomycetales bacterium | reverse complement strand
ATGCGCTCGGCGCGCGGCCTGCCTTTGGCGACATGCCGCATCCGTCGCGGCGCGGCGGCGAACAGTCGCCAGCGGAGACGAAAACTTCTTGTCGTAAGGTTTGAGACGCTGCGAGATCACGTCGCTTTGGTCCAGTTGGTGACGTCATCGCCGGTATTCGATTGCTTGTCGGGGCCCAGCGACCAGATATCGGGACGATCGACCCCTGCGCCCTGGTTTTGCCCCGGGTACTGGTACTGGATCGGGTTGCCCCACGGATCGGCCGGAATCGTCGTCGAATTCTTGAAATACGGTCCCTTCCAGTTCGTGTCGCTCCCGGGATTAGCAATCAGCGAGTCGAGCGACTGCGGAAACTCGCCGTTGTGGTCGACGGCGTAAATGTCGCAGGCCTGCTCGACTCCCTGAACCTGCACGCGCGCGGCACGAACGTTGGCCTGTTTCTGCTGGCCGATCAGGTTGGGGGCGACCAGTGCGATGATGACTCCCAGGATGGCCAGCACCAACAGCACTTCCATCAGCGTAAAGCCGGGGCGGGCAGATCGGTTTTTCGACAAGCGGCTCTTCGGTGTGCGGCAGCGAACGCGTTTCATTTCATTCTCCTTCATTGTCAGCAACCTGGGTTCGATCGGCTTCGCGCGAGTCCTGCACGGGCCTTATGGACATTCTCCGGAACTATCCCAATGCCCCGGCGCTTTGAAAGACGGGGAGCAGCAGGGCAATCATCACAAACAGAATCACGATTCCCATCAGGAGCAGCATGATCGGTTCCAGCAGGCGAACGAACAGCTCCAGCTCGCGATACGTTCGCTGCTCCATGTTGTCGGCGATGTTGAGCAGCACCTGCTCGAGGTTGTTGGCCTCTTCGCCGACGGAAATCATCTCGACCACTTCGCGTGGAAAATGGCCGCTGGCGCCCAAAGGCCGGGCCAGCGATTTGCCCGCCGAAATGTTCTCGGCCGCGACAGCGATGGCCTCGCTGAGAACTTTATTTCCCGTGGCGTCTTTCGAAATTCGCAACGATTGCAGGATCGGCACGCCGTTTTTGAGCAAAGTCCCCAGAATTCGGCAGAACCGCGAAATCGCCAGGCTGCGGACGATCGGCCCCAGGCCGATGACTTTCAGACGCCACCTGTCGACGATCATTCGTCCCTGTTCGGATTGCAGGTAGTTGAATCCCCAGAAGCCCGCTGCAAACAAGGCGATGAGCACCCAAACCCCGTACGACTGCACGAAGGCGCTGGCCGACAGCAGGATCGTCGTCGCAATGGGGAGCTCGCCCCGTTCTTCCAATCGCTCGAAAATGGGCTGAAACTGCGGCACGAGGAAAATCAGCATCCCGGTGACGATCACCAGGCACGTCAGCAGGAGGAAGGATGGGTAGGCCATCGCGCCGACGACGCGATTCTTCAGGTCTTCCTGGTGCTCGGTGAAAATCGAGATGCGTTTCAGCACGTCTTCGAGAAAGCCCCCTTCTTCTCCGGCGCGGACCATGCTCAGCGCCAATTCGTTGAAGACCCGCGGGTGCTTGCGCATCGCGTCAGCGAGCCGGCTGCCGTCGGCGACGTCCTGACGCACATCCTGCAGAACGGCGGCGACCGTCGCGTGCGACGATTGCTGTTCGAGGATTTCCAGCGATCGCAGCAGGGGGACGCCGGAGTGCAACAGGTCGGCCAATTGCGAGTAAATGACCGCCAGATGCTTGCTGCGCACCTTTTTGCCGACAACCCGTTGTTGTTTTTCTTCGGTTTCCGCGAGCGCGATCCGCGTGGGGAAGAGCGACTTTCCGGCGAGAGAATTGACCACTTCCTGCTCGCTGCCGGCAGTGAGCAGGCCGGTCACTTCGCGGCCGGAGAGTTCTCGCGCAATATATTGAAAGTCGGGCATCAGGCCGATCACAGATAATCGGGTTTGGTGATTCGGGTGACTTCTTCGACAGTCGTGACCCCTTCGAGAACCTTGCGCCAGCCGTCCTGCCTGAGCGTGATGAGCCCCGTTCGCAGGCCGTACGACACGATTTGCACGGTGCTGGCCCGCTCGATGCACAATTGGCGGATCCCTTCGTCGGTGCGGAGCAGCTCGAAGATGCCGACACGGCCGCGAAAGCCCGAGTCGCGACATTGCCGGCAACCGACCGCGCGCCAGAGTTGCTCAGGCGCCGGTTTGGGGAAATCGGTCGGCAATTTGTCCGGATCGGGCTTGTAGGTCGTTTTGCAGTGCTTGCACAAAACTCGCACCAGTCGCTGCGCCATCACTCCTTCGACGGTGCTCGCCGCCAGGTACGGCTCGACTCCCATATCGACCAGCCGGGTGAACGCGCCGGCGGCGTCGTTGGTGTGCAGTGTGCTGAACACCAGGTGCCCCGTCAGCGACGACTGGATCGCCGCATTGGCCGTTTCACCGTCTCGAATTTCCCCGATCAGAATCACGTCGGGGTCGTGACGGAGGATGCTCCGCAGTCCCGCGGCGAACGTCAGGCCGATCTTCGAATGGACCTGAATCTGGTTAATGCCGGGAGTCTGGTACTCGACCGGGTCTTCGACCGTGATGATCTTGATCGACGGGTCTTTAATCTCGTTGAGGGCGCTGTAGAGCGTGGTCGTCTTGCCGCTACCGGTCGGGCCAGTCACAAGAACGATCCCGTGCGGGAGGCTGATCAGCTCGTGGAACGTCTTCTCCATCGCCGGGGCCAGCCCCACGTTCTTCAGATTGAAGACCATTCGGCCCTTGTCAAGGATACGCAGCACGATCCCTTCGCCGTGCATCATGGGGATGATCGACATACGCACGTCGATCTCGCGTCCCTGGACGCGGAGCTTGATTCGCCCGTCCTGGGGCAGGCGCTTCTCGGCGATGTTCAGCTTCGCCATGATCTTCATGCGGCTGATGATCGCTGCCTGAAAATAGTTGATTTCCTGCGACAGCGGCTGCATTCGCAACATGCCGTCGACGCGAAAGCGGATCACCAGCCCGGCGTCCTGCGGCTCGATGTGCACGTCGCTGGCGTTCTGGTTCAGAGCTTCGATCAACAGCTCGTTGACGAGCTTGACAACCGAGGCCGCCTGGGCCATCTCGGCCAGCTCGCCCTCGGCCTCTCCCAGGCCTTCGAGCAGCTCAACGTCGTCGGTCGAGCGTTGCGCGACCATTTCGGTGATCGTGTCGCCGCCGACCCCCAATTGTTCTTTGATCAGTCGTGAAATGTCGTCGCGGCGCGCCAAAACCGGCTCGAGGCGAAACCCCGAGAGCGAACTGACTTCGTCGAGCGCTTCGAGATCGAAAGGGTCGCTGGTGGCGACGATCACGCTGCCGTTCCGGCGCGAGATCGGGAACAAAGTGTGTCGAAAGATTTCACGGGCCGGAAAGCGGTCGAGCAGGTCGCGATCGACCGTCACTTCACCGAGCTCGACATATTTCATCCCCAGTTCGGCGGCCAGGGCCTGCAACACCTGGTCTTCGGTGGCGAGCCCCATTTCGACGATCTGGAGGTCGAGCCGGCGACCATTGGCGCGCGATTGGGCGGCCTGCAATTGCTCGCGGCTGACGACCTTTTGCGTGAGTAGAATTTCACCGATTTCCATAAAGCTTGTGACAGCCCTTTCGCTGGTTTCCGTCCCTGATGTTCGTCTCGAT
>JAGVKR010000430.1 GCA_020050375.1 Planctomycetales bacterium | reverse complement strand
GGGGACTTCGTCACCCGAATGGCGACTTCCGCCGGGAGGTGCAAGCCGGCCACGAGCCTGCGGATCATCGACAGGCTCAAGGGCCGGCGGCCGCTCAGCACTTCCGACGCCTTGCTTTTGCTTCCGATGTAAGGGACCAGGTCTTTGGGCTTCAGCCCTTGCTGCTCCACGCGGTCGAACACACCATGCCGACGATTCACAAAATCACTCGCGGCATTGGTGTCGAGCAGGAAGCGGGTCAATCCCACATCCTCCGCAAGCGTTCCGAGAGCTCGGCAAATTGCGACTTTTCGCGCTCTCGATCGGCCCGCCGCTCAGCGCACCAAGCGGCCTGCTCGGCATCGGACATCTCGAACGGCTCGACTTTGTCCATAGCGGCCAGCGTTCTCGCGATTTCTGCGGCAGCGATGACTTCGGCGTCGGCACCGCGCGGGGCCTGCGATGGATGGATCTCAACTTCGGTCCCGTCCGGCCAGTCGGCCGGCACGTTGACCTCCAAACGCCCGCCTTTCACCGTTCCCCTGATCATTGCCGACCTCCGCGTTCTACAACCCCATCTTGCTCAAGCCGTTGCTCCGAAGATTCCCGCACCCATCTGAGTCATACTACGATCGCTCGCGGAATTTAATCCCATTGACGCAATATCTGTAAATTTGTATACTTATAAAAACAGCCGGCGGCTTTGGCGGTCGTGGTACGCACCGACACTCCTCACGGAGATTGCGACCCGTTCATCTTCACCCACCTGTAAAATAGGAAGACTGCGGACTCTGGTACGCAACAAATCCATTGCATTGCGATGCAAAGTGTCATTTTCTCGGGATTTTTAAGGGGTCGCTCGCAACGGTTCGGTGCCTAAACGCGCTCAAACGGTCCAAATCTGGAAATTTGTCGCGTCAAACGCCCCCTTATTGCGTCAATCGTCCCCCTTTGTTGCGTCCGTTCGTGCACTTTTCGTTTAGCCGCAAGGCGCAGCCGAGTGCCCGCTGAACACGCTTTCGACTGCGATCGTGCCAACGGTCGGCTGCGCCTCGCGGCTAAACGGTGGCCCCGACCGAGCGGCTTGTTCTTTCACAATCTGGAAAAACTAATCCCGACATCGATCAGGAAAGGCGGTTGCGTCGCATGCCGAATTCACACGATCTGCAACTTATCCAGGCGTTGCGCTTCGGCGGTCAGCTCACGATCTTCCAGTTTTCCCTCGCGGACGATCGTGGTCTCGGCCAGGCGATTGCTGGTCACGTCGCGGCCGGTGACGGAGATGCGGCCATCGGCGCCATAGCGGCATTCGACCTCGATCGGGGCGCGCTCCGGCAGGCCGGCGGGGAGGTTCTTCAGCACGAATTCACCGATCTTCGAGCAGGCGTCCGCCTCGCGGGCTTCCCCTTCGAGCACGCGGACCCGAACCTGTCGCTGGTTGGCGATGCTGGTGTGGTAGACGCGGCTGCGGGCGACCGGGAGCGGCGTGTTCTTGGGGATCAGGATGCTGTTGGCGTAACCATTGGCGGCTTTGACGGCGATCCCGAGGCTGTGGGCATTCACGTCGACGGTTTGAAATGTCGCCCAGGCGCGCATCAGTTCCGAATCGATCGCGCCGCTGTCGCGGGCGGCGCGGGAGAGCAGGATCCCGCCGTGGATCGCTGCCCCGTGTGCCACGACCTCGTCGGCCGCGAGACTGCAATCCGGATCCTTGCCCGAGATGCGGCGGATCATCTCGCGGACCTGCGGGGTTCGGGTCATTCCACCGACGAGGAGCACGCGATCGATATCCGACCACGTCAGGCCCGCCGACTCGACGACCAGCTCGGTCGTCATCTGCGTGCGGATGAGCAAGCTGGCCGTGAGCTTCTCGAATTCTTCGCGGGTGATGTCGATCGACATCCGCTGCGCGGCATGAGCCACCATCACGCGCGTCGATTGGCGGGCCGACAGGGCGTGCTTCGCCTGCTCGGCCGCCTGATAAAGAAAGGCCGAACTCTCCGGATCGGTCCGCGGGTCGGCGCCGTGCTGCTTCTGGAACTCCCCGGCGAGATAGTCGACGAGGCGTTCGTCCCAGTCGCGTCCTCCCAGCCGCACGTCGCCGTCGGTCGCCAGGGTTGCGAAGCGGTCGGGAGACATCCGCACGATCGACACATCGAATGTTCCCCCGCCGAGGTCGTAAACGAGAGCCGTCAGCTCCTTTTTCGTGAGCTGGTCGGAAAAGCCCTCGACTGGTCCCTCACGCCGGACATGCGAATCGAACGCGAACGCCAGGGCGGCGGCGGTCGGTTCGTTGATGATGTCGAGCACGTGGAGCCCGGCGAGCCGGCCCGCATCCTGCGTCGCCTTGCGGCGCGTGTCGTCGAAATACGCCGGGACGGTGATCACCGCATGGCGCACCGGTCCGTAGCGCATCTCGACGTCGGTTTTGATGCGTTTGAGGATCATCGCCGAGAGAATCTCGGGGCGATACGCCGCGCCGTGCAGGGCCTTGCTGTACGACTCTTCGCCCATGTCGCGCTTGACGCACACAGCCGTCCGATCGGGATAGACGCACTCACTCCGTTTGGCTTCGCGTCCCACGATCACGGTGTCCCCTTCGATCATCAGCACGCTGGGAGT
>JAGVKR010000244.1 GCA_020050375.1 Planctomycetales bacterium | reverse complement strand
CTCTCCGCATCTGCTCGAACTGCGGCCGGCGGAACAGCTTATACGTTTCCGGCGTGTGCGGCGCCGCGATGACGACAAAATCACTCGCCGCCAGCAGTTCGCCGAGGCGATCGGGTTTCCACACGTGGGGAATGGCCCCGGGAACCTCGGTGCACACCGGATCGACCCCCAGCACCGTCATCCCGAACGTGCCAGCCCGCCGGGCGATTTCCCGGCCGATCTCGCCCACCCCGACAACGCCCAGCGTGCAATCGGCCAAATGGCGATGGCTGCGATCGATCGAGTTCACGACGCCGGGGCCGCTCACAAAATCGGATCGTCCCGTTTCACCCCCGACTGGCTCCCAGTCGCGGTGGATCTGCTGCCTCAAGTAGACGTGAAAGTTTCTTGCGAAGCAGATCACGTAACCCATGACGTGATCGGCGATCACGTCGGAAAACAGCCCGCGCATGTTGCTGAGAAGCGCCGGATGTGCGACAAGTTCCGGAAATACGTAATGCTCCAGGCTGGCCGTCGGCGACTGGATCCAGCGCAATTGACGCGCGCGGGCCAACAGCTCGGGAGTGATCTTTCCGAAGAAGGCGTCGCTGTCGGCGATTTCAACCGCGGCTGCGTCCGACGAGCGGGCGTTCACCACGTTCATCGTTCCGGCGGCGTCGCGGATCTGTTTGAGACGCGCCTCTTCAACAGGGGGATGAATGAGAAGCTTCATGACCACACCTTTCCGATCGGGCTTTCGCGACGGCGCAATCTATCGGTGGAAAAAGAAAATCGGGTGTGTCAAGTCGCTGCGCGAAACGCAAATCGGAGCCGCGCAGAAATCAAATTTTGTCGCTTGCTCTTCAAAGGGGTCTTGATCAGAATGAGCCGGTGTTGGGAACAGCCCATCGGATTTCCACACTTCCAAACGTTCATGAGGTTCTTCGATGAAAGTCATCTCCCGCCGTGAGAACGAGGGACTGGTGATCGGCGAAGACATATTCGTCACCGTCTTGCAGGTCCGTCTGAACCACGTGCGCCTGGCCGTTTCGTGCTCGCGAGCGACCCCGTCGTATTGGGAAGAGACTTTGTCGTGGGAGCCGGAAGAGGAATCCGCCGAGCTGCAATTGAGCGCCTCGCGATTCTAGATTCGGCACGCTCGGTTGGCCGATTCCGGTCACGCCCATTCCGGTCACACATGGCTGTGGGCCTCATCCGGATACTGTCCGCTTCGGACGGCAGCGATGTACTCGTGCACGGCCGTGCCCGCCTGTTGGCCCAAATCGGCGAATTGCCGGACGAATTTCGGCGCGGCGGGACCGGTGAGCCCCAGCATATCCTGCGTGACGAGCACCTGCCCGTCGCAATGCGGGCCCGCTCCGATTCCAATTGTGGGAATCCGAACGGCCGCCGTGATTTGCTCGGCGATCCCGCGCGGAATGCATTCCAGCACGATCCCGAATGCGCCCGCTTCTTCCGCGGCACGGGCATCGGCCAGCAGGCGTTCGGCGTCCCGCTGGATCTTGTATCCCCCGAGCTTCAGGACCGATTGTGGCTTCAGTCCCACGTGGGCCATGACCGGGATGTCGGCCGCAGAAAGGGCTCCAATCGTCGCCGCCTGGTTGACGCCTCCTTCAAGCTTGACCGCACCAGCGCCGGTTTTCTTCAGGATCGTTCCCGCATTTTCCACCGCTTGCTGTGGACTAACGTGAAACGTTAGAAACGGAAGATCGACGATGACCAGCGCGCGGTGAACAGCCCGAGCCACCATTTCGGCGTGATAGATCATCTCGTCGAGTGTGACGGGGAGCGTCGTCGCCTTTCCCTGAACAACCATTCCCAAGCTGTCGCCGACGAGAATCGCATCGACTCCGGCGGCGTCCAGTAGCGCCGCCCAAAGAAAATCGTAGGCCGTCAGCACCGAGAGTTTCTGGCCGCGTTTCTTGGCGTCGATGAACCGCGGGACGGTCATCGGGCGGGAATCGGCGTTGGCAGTTTCAGCGAGTGGGCGAGCAGACATGAATCGTCAACGTGGCAGGCGAGAGCGAATTCCTTGGCAGACGGCGCAATTGCCGCGCACCTGTATTCTGACGCGTGACGCCGCATAGCGGCAAGGGCGCCGGCCAGGTTTTAAGTTGCAGAGCGCGAGATTCGGCAATCTCGCTCGACTCGACCGCAGTAGTCCCCGCCTGATTCGCCACGACCGCGGCTTGCCCCTTCGCGACTCTTACCTAAGAAAATACGGCATCAGCTCGCATCCCCGTTCGAAAACGAGCGGCGAACGGGCCGCGGTCGCTTCGTCGTACGTCTGCGACGAGCCTGCTGCGACCCCGGCGCCGCACAGGGCGAAGGGAACATATCCGTAGCTATGGGTCTTGGTTCGCAGAAACGTGGGATGATCGGGTGAGACCAGCAGCCGGTAGTCTCCGCTGGCTTTCAGATGGGCGTGCAGGGGGCCGACAATGTCGCGGTCGATTCGCTCCAGCGCCTCAACTTTCGCGGTGGCATCTCCTTCGTGTGAGGCCTCGTCGGTCGCTTCGACATGCACGACCACCAGGTCGGCGTCGTTGAGAGCCCCAATTGCATAACGTCCTTTGGCGGCATAGTCCGTATCGAGATAGCCGGTGGCTCCGGGGACCGCGATGTTCTTCCATCCGAGCAGGGTAGCGATCCCGCGCAGGAGATCGACCGCAGTGATCATTGCCCCCCGTTTGCCGAATCGCGACTCGAACGACTCGAGCGCCGGACGCTGACCCTGCCCCCATAGCCAGATGCCGGTGGCCGCATGCTCTCCGTTCTGGCTTCGCGCCAGATTCGCGGCCGACTGGCGAACGATGTCGATGCTTTGTTCCATGAATTGGCGCAAGACTTGCCCGCCGGGACCCGACGGGAGATGCTCAGCCACGAGTTGATCGGTCAGGTCGTGGGGCGGCGTCGTGCGCGTGCCGCGAGCGAAGGGGGCAACGGCTGCGGAAGCGAGGCGATGGATCAACAGATTGCGATAGCTCACCCCGGCGTGGAATTCCCATTCCGGGCCGCCGAGTTGCTGCTGAAGCAGGTCGATCAATTTCGAAGCCAGATCGTTAGGAATCTGCCCGGCAGTGAAACTGATCATCCTCCCGTTTTCGATCGTGACAAAGTTGCAGCGGATGGCCCAATCGTTCGGCCCGAGGGGAATCCCTTGCGCCGCGGCTTCGAGGGGCGCTCGGCCGGTGTGAAACTTCAGCGCGTCGTACCCGAACAGATTCATCGTCGCCACGTCGCTACCGGAGGGCAGCGACGGCGGCACGTTGTCCGACCGCCCCACG
>JAGVKR010000121.1 GCA_020050375.1 Planctomycetales bacterium | reverse complement strand
CATCGGCCGGAGCGACGATCAGCCCCGGCTCCTGCGGAATCGGACGCCGCGGGTTGCGGAAGAACCAGACGATGCAGGCTCCGAGGAAAAGGGCGGTTGCAGCAATGGCCCAGAAAATCGGGCTGAAACGAGCCGCCGCCCAAGCCGACGCGCCCGCGATCGCGAAAAACGAGCCGGAAATCAGCCACAGTTCCGCCAGTCCCACTCGCGCGAATGGCAGCCGGTCGCGCCCGGCGAAGGGATCGTCCTGGGGAGCCCACCAATAGCCCTCCTGATTTCGAAAAAACTTGACGTCGCGCGGATCGAGCACCTCAAATGGACAGGCGTTCTTCGTGCCGCGGCGCAACGCCGCCATCCGCGCGACATACCCGGGTCGGCACAGTTTGAGATACCAGCGGCGGACGTAACCCCAAGCCAGTTCCAGCCGCACGACGACTCCGCCCCCTGGCTGGATCGACGTGAGTTGTGGGTCCATCGGCTCCAGCGACAATCGCCCGTCCGCAACGACGCCCCTCGAACTGCCGGATTCGGGCGCCGTTTGTGGAAAGGACGAAGCCGAGGCTGAAAACGTGGCGGCGGAGTCTCGATTCATCCCCCAATCCTAATCGGTCAGCACGACGATGGCAAAGACCGGCTCGTTTCAACAGTCGCTGTGTGGCAATTTTTCAAAGAAGTCGCGACAATGCCGCTCGAACGAGCGGTCGTCGAAGGCGGCGATCCTCCCCGTGTGAGCGCTCAGGGCGACTGCATTGGCGGTCGATTCGATCGGTGGCGTCAGCCTCGGCCGCGCTCCGCGTTTGCCCGTTTCCCATGAGAACTACGAGTCCCTCGAACACATATTTAAGGACGACGTCGCATGAGCATGATTATCGAATCGGTCCACGCCCGTGAAATCCTCGACAGCCGCGGCAATCCGACGGTCGAAGTCGACGTCGAGCTTGAAGACGGCACGATCGGACGGTCCGCCGTCCCCAGCGGCGCCAGCACCGGCGCCCATGAAGCGATCGAGCTTCGCGACGGCATGATCGAAAAGGCCGACGCCGCGACGAAGAAGCGTTACTTGGGCAAGGGGGTGCGGGTGGCGGTCGAAAACGTCAATGAAGAGCTGGCGCCGGAATTGATCGGTCTCGATGTGGCCGATCAGCTCATCATCGATCACGTGATGCTCGAGCTCGACGGCACCGAGAACAAGGCGAAGCTGGGGGCCAACGCGATCCTCGGTTGCTCGCTGGCGTGCGCGCACGCCGCGGCCCGGGCCAGCTTTCTGCCGCTGTTTCGCTACCTGGGCGGGGTCGGCGCGAAGTACCTGCCGGCGCCGATGATGAACATCATCAACGGCGGCGCGCACGCCAACAACGGCATCGACGTCCAGGAATTCATGGTGATGCCACTCGGGTTCGATTAGTTCCGGGAGGCGCTGCGGGCCGGGGCCGAGACGTTTCACGCCTTGAAGAAGGTCCTGGCGGACAAGAAGCTCAGCACGGCGGTCGGCGACGAAGGGGGTTTTGCTCCCGCCCTCGGGAACAACCAGGCGGCCCTCGACGTCATTATGACGGCCATCGAAAGAGCGGGGTACAAGCCGGGGAGCCAGATCCGCATCGCTCTCGACGTGGCGTCGACCGAGTTCTTCGACAGCAAGGCGGGGACGTACAAGTTCGAGGGCAAAACCATCAAGAGCAGCGAAATGGTCAAGCTGCTCGAAGGCTGGGCTGCCAACTATCCGATCTGCTCGATCGAAGATGGCTGTGCCGAAGACGACTGGGAAGGGTGGAAGCAGTTGACCGCCACGCTCGGCCAAAAGGTCCAGCTCGTCGGCGATGATCTGTTCGTGACGAACGTCAAACGACTGCAGCGCGGGATCGACGAGCACATCGGCAACAGCATTCTGGTGAAGGTCAACCAGATCGGCACGTTGTCCGAGACGATCGACGCCGTGGAACTGGCCCGGCGGAACGGTTACACGGCCGTCATGAGCCATCGCAGCGGCGAGACCGAAGACACGACAATCGCCGACCTCGCCGTGGGGCTCGGCACCGGTCAGATCAAAACCGGCTCTGCCAGTCGCACCGATCGCATCTGCAAGTACAACCAGTTGCTGCGGATCGAGGAGTTGCTCGGTGACGAAGCCGTCTATGGCGGCAAGCTGTGGAACAAGTAGGTTGTGGCGAACGTAGGGATTGCACCCGAATCGAGCGAGTTTGCCGCTGATTGGCGCCGATGAAGGAAAGGAGTGGTGACGCACAGTGAGCCGGGCCGCGTCGGCCCCGGACGCATTGCAGGCCAAGAGGGACAAAGGTGGAATGACAGCCGGTTTTTCCACGACGCGCGGCGGGACGCTGATCGGGGGGCTCAGTTCGCTGGCTTTCTGGTTGTGCCTGTTTGTCGCAGCGGGGCTCTACGCCGTCGTGGCCCTCTCGTCGAAACTGCATGCCTACTCCGTTCTGAATGCCGAGCATGAATCGAACCAGTGGCGGCTGGTGGCGCTGGAGCAGCAGATCGGTCGCATGCGGCAGGTGATTGTCGCCCAGCAGGGGGATCAGGCGTTCGTCCGCGAGCAGGCCCAGTCCGACTTCGCCCTGTCACGCCCCGACGAGCAGCGGATTCCCGTCGAGTCGCACCTGACGCTGCACATCGGCCCGGGTCGCCCCGACGTTTCCCGGAAACCGGCCACGCTCCCCGCGTACGTGCCTTTCGTTCATTGGATCGCCGCGTCCCGGAGCATTGGCGACGGGCTGCTGGCCAGCGCGGCAGCGCTCGTGATCGGCGCGTTCACGCTGTTACCGGTGAGGCGATCGGCCGCCGATGAGGACGGGGGGGAATGACGAATGTCGAAATCCAAATGTCGAATGAAATCCAAAAATCAAAATGACGAAACGAACTGTTTGCCGATTTTGATTTTTGTGTTTCAGATTTCCTTAGACATTTGATTTTCGGTCTTCGTCATTCGAGATTGGCTCGACATTCGTCATTGTTTCGCGCCGTCTCCCTCCGGCAGGTCGACCGGCTTGACGTAGAACGGCGACAGGTCGAGATTTCCCTTCAGCTCCGACTCGACCAGGTGCAGGCGCTTTTCGAGTTGCGCCAGCTTGGCCTGCAGCGCTGAAATCTCTCGTTCGGCCCCGAACGCCGGGCGAACGCGCGGGACGGCCGGGTACGCCAGATGCCGTTGCAGGGCGGCGAACATGTACAGCGGATCCTTGCCGCGGTTGGCCTTGGCGATCCGGCCTT
>JAGVKR010000167.1 GCA_020050375.1 Planctomycetales bacterium | reverse complement strand
TCGGCGTTCACCCCTTTGGGTTTCGGTCGCACGCCGACGAGCTTCAGGTCGTCGAGCGTGCTGACCAGGTCGTTGACCTTGGTCGTGTCGACTTCTTCGCCCTTTTCATCGAGCCCTTCGAGCTTCCACGGATCGGCTGATTTGGCCCGGTCGAGCTTCGAAATCTCGCCGGGGACGATCTTCGCCCTTCCTCCTTCGATCGAGATCGAATAGTTGTCGATCTCGATCTCCGTGAGCGCGTCGCGATTGAGCTTGAGGAGATCGGTTTCAACCCAATCGGAGAACTTCGTCGACAGGTTGATGTCGAGCTTGGCGACATAGGTCGAATCCTCGCCCGGCAATCGGACGTAATAGAACCCCGGACGGTCGCGGACCTGCTTGCCGATGATCAGATCGACCAAATCGGACTCCCCTTTTTTGAGGGTGATTCGCTGGCCGCGCCCTTTGAGCCGCGAGGCGTCGGTATCAAGAGGATCAACAACGCCCAATTCCTCGTGGTCCTCTTTCGAGGCGCTGCGGAACTCATCGCGTTTGATCCCCCGCGCCGAGCCGGCGGTCTTCGACAGCATTTGGGCTCCATCAGCCGGGTAGTTGTGGTGCGAGGGGATCGTCCACAGGCCGTTCTTGAAATCGACGGCGAAAATCCGGGGCTCGGCCCGCGCCTCGTCGAACGAAACGACACGAATCGACGTGGCGTCATTGGCGTCGGTGAACTCGGGAAAGAGCTCCTGCCCCAAGCGGGCTTTGACCAACTGCTCGGGGGTGATGTCGACGGGAGGGGTCGCGAACCAGGCCACCACCAAAGCGGCGGCGGCAACGCCCACGTAGGTCACTGTGCGAGCGGTCTCAGTCATTGTCGTTGTCGTCCTTCGAGTAACACGGTCGCGTATCGGATACAGGATTCAGGATTCAGGATTCGGCATTCAGGGAAGCGGATTGCTGCGACCGACTACGCAGGGCACTTGGCTGCGCCTCGCGGCTAAACAAAGTTTACCAACTCTTTTTCCCTGAATGCCGAATCCTGAATCCCGAATCCTCTTTTGTCAGTCCACTTTCTTCCCCACCAGTCGATCGGGAATAATTCCCTGGCGTTCGTCGCGGGCGCGGATCGCGAACACGAAGATCCCCAGCATCAGCGCAGGAACGGGAGGCAGCGCGATCGCGAGAAAGCGAATGCGGTCTTCAATCTGCCGAACCTCGCGCTCGGTATGGTTCTTGATCTGTTTCGTTTTTTTCTGCTGTTCGTTCTTGATGGCCTGTTGCTCGACGGCGAACTGCGTGCTCTCCTTCTCCTGCGCATTCTGCAGCATGATCTGCTTCGTGCGATTGTCGAGCGTTTTGTCACTCCGAATCCGATCGGCTTCGGCCTGCAGCCGCTTCTTGGCGGCGTCGAGCGACGTGGTGGCTTCGGTGTCGGCCTTCGCGGCGGCCTCGGTTTCGCGGGTTTTGGCTTCCTGAGTCCGCTCTTCCACGCGTGTCAGCGTCCGGTGCTGGGCCCGCCGGGAGCGAACGGCCAGGAAGGCGTCGTCCCCCGCCAACTCGTCAACGGCATTCAGCACGAAGGCGATGTTGTCGAGTCGAATCCCCTGCCACTCCTTGTCGCGAATGACGAAGAACGTGTCTGAAATCATGTCCATGTCGGCAATATAGACGACGTTGATCCCTTCGGATTTCGATCCCTCTTTGTCTTTATCGTCGTTCTCGGCCGACCTGGTTTCCGCTATTCCCTTGCTCGTAATGCGCGCGGCGATGACCGGCGAGAGCGGCTCGCGCTGCGGCTTCTCGGCAGGAATGAGGAGTCCACCAATCCCTCCCATCGGGCTGGCGACCACGTATTCGTCCCACTCGTGCGTCGACGAATGCGGGCTGGAGCGCATCAGCGGCTGGAAATCGAGCTTGCTGTTCTCGCGGGGCTTGATCTGGCCGGGATAGAACAGCATCACCTCCTGCAATCCGCGGGTGATGTTGCTTTCGGGATTGAAGGCAAACCGCGCCTTGTTCGCAGGTGTGATGTAGACCACATCGGCAAACTGCATTTGCGCAAGCTGCTCGCGGATTTCGGGGTGCGCGTCGTAACTGTCCCAGACGGTTTCGCCCGACTTCCAGGCGATGCCGAGCGCATCACACAGCTTTTTTGCATCGCCGTTATCGGCCTTCATTTGCGGCTGCTGGCCGCCGAACATTCCCCCCGCGCGCGGCTTGGGACTGCGCGGCGCGAGAGACGGAATGAACCGCGGGAATGGGTCATCGACGATCAGCGTCGGATGCCCCTGTTTCACGTAGTCGACCAGATTCTGCATTTCGGGCTCGGTCAACGATGACGGCATGATCACGACCAGCACGTCGTTGGTGCTGGAGGCGAGCTCTTCCGGGCCGACCTGTTTCACGTCGTATTGCTTCTTGAGCTCGTTCACGATCCGCCATTCGGGCATCGGGCGGAAGGCCTGCATGTCGAATCCGCCGGCCGCCTGGGCGTCGGTGCGCAGAACGCCGACCTTCTTCCGCTTCGCTTCGGAGACGGTGCGGACCGAGCGGGTCAGCTCGTATTCAACCGGCGTTCCCTTGTCGAAATAGGGGATAACCACCTGATCGTCGACGCTGCCGGTCACAACAATCCCCAGAAAGACGTCGTCGCGGACCCAGCGGCCGTTCCGCTCGCTCCCGATCTCTTGGGGCTCGATCCCGTATTTCTTGGCCTCGTCGGCAGCGTCGGTGAACTTTTCGGTGCTGACGATCCGCACGCGGAGGTTGTTGCCCCCCTCCTGATCGAATTGCCGAAGCAGGCCGATCAGGCTCGAACGGGTCGAAACCAGCTCGCGCGGCACTTCGGGGCTGATGAACGCCTGGATCAATACCGGCCGCTCGGCCTTGAGCGACTGCAGCACCTTGACCGTGGTCGGCGAGAGGCTGTAGAGCTTTTGTGACGTGAAGTCGATCCGGCGGGTGGCCTGGGCAGCCACGGCGTTCGCGCTGATCAGTATGAGAGCGACAGCCGCGACGCGGACGAGATAGTGCAGGCCCATCGGCGTTTGTTGCGGGCCTCCCGACCAGTGCCGGCGACTGATGAGCACCAGGTTGAGGTAAAGCATGACACCTGTCAGTGAGACGAAATACAAAAGTCCGCCCAACGGAATCATTCCCAGACCGAAGTCGCGGAACTGCTCGCTGACCGAAAGCCCTTGCAGCAGCCTGCTGGCGGGGGCCAGTTTGTCGATGAAGACCGGTATCGCGCAGATCAAGGCCCCCAGCACGTAGGCGACGGTCGCGCTGTTGGTCAAAATCGAAGCGACCATGCCGGCGCTGACGAGGGCCGCGCCGGTGATCCAGTAACCGAAGTACGTCGTGAACATCAACCCGAGATCGGGCTCGCCCAGAAACAAAAGCACGATCACGTGCGACAACGAGAAGAGCAGTGCCACGGTGTACACCCCGACGACCGCCGCGTACTTGCCGAGGAGGACCTCGACATCGGAAGCGGGGAGCGTGAACAACAATTCATCCGTCCCCTGCTTGCGCTCCTCGGCCCAGGCGCTCATCGTGATCGCCGGAATGAAGAACAGCAGCAGGAGCGGAAACATCGCGTTCAACTGGTCGAGGTTCGCCAGGTTGTTGGCGAAAAACTGCGGACTGAAGGCGAGAAACGCCCCGAGGGCGACGAAGGCCACGATGAACAGATAACCGAGCACACCGGAGAAATAACTCCGAAAATTCCGCTTGAATACGGCATTGATGACGTGCATCCGCAACTTCATCGGTTGTGTCCCTTAAGTTCTATGCGCGAGTTTTTCGGCAACTGTGTTTGTGTGTTCTCTACCGGCAGGATCGGCTGCGCCTCACCGCTAAACGGGCTGGGTGCGCCGCGTGAGTGCGCGAAAGTGAGCTTCCATATTGTGTTCGTGCCCCTCCATCTCGTCGATGCCGCCGTCGAGGACGACCCGCCCTTCGTTCACCAGGATCACGCGGGTGGCCACGGCGCGGACTTCCTGAAGAATGTGTGTCGAAAGGAGAATCGTCTTGGTCTGCCCCAGCCCGCGGATCAACTCGCGGACGTCGTGAACCTGATTCGGATCCAGGCCGGAGGTCGGCTCGTCGAGGATCAGAATCTGCG
>JAGVKR010000772.1 GCA_020050375.1 Planctomycetales bacterium | reverse complement strand
GCCGCCGCGGGCGAGGTCGTACTCAAGAAGTACTATCACATCGGCGTCGCGGTCGACACCGAAAATGGGCTGATGGTTCCCGTCATTCGCAACGTCGACGCCAAGAGCGTCCTGCAACTGGCGGCCGAACTGGGGGACCTGGCCCAGAAGGCCCGTGACCGCAAGCTGAGTCTCGCCGACATGCAAGGGGGGAGTTTCACGATCACCAACCTGGGCGGGATCGGCGGAACGTACTTCACGCCGATCGTCAACTATCCCGAAGTGGCGATCCTCGGCATGTCGCGAACGAGCCAGCAGTCGGTGATCGTGGGGGGCAAACCCGAGATTCGTCTGATGCTTCCTTTGTCGCTCTCGTATGACCACCGCGTGATCAACGGCGCCGACGCGGCCCGCTTCATCGTCAAGCTGGCCGGGTTGCTGTCCGATCCGTTCCAATTGCTCAGCGAAGTGTGACGCTTCCCATTCGTCTTGTCGCTGTGCGTGCCTTCCGTTCGTCATTATCGAACTGTCTGGTTGTGTCGTTCGCGACGCGCGTGTCGCAAGCATCGCGGCGAAACAACAGACTGCGATTTTCAATACCCCCCTGTGAGACTGCACTATGTCCCAAGCGATCGCCACCGAGTCTGAAATTGTCGTGATTGGCGCCGGCCCGGGGGGCTATCCCGCGGCGTTTGCCGCCGCCGATCATGGCAAACAGGTGACGCTGATCGACGCCAATCCGCGACCGGGGGGAGTCTGCCTGCAATGCGGCTGCATTCCCTCGAAAGCCCTCCTGCACATCGCCAAGTTGATCAACGAAACGCACGAGTCGGCCCGCTGGGGAGTGACGTTCGCTCCCCCCAAGATCGACCTCGACGCGGTTCGGAAGTTCAAAGATGGCGTCATCGACAAACTGGTGGGGGGCATCGGTCAGCTACAGAAGTCGCGGGGCGTCAATTACGTCAACGCGCGAGCCACGTTTGCCGATTCGCAAACGCTGAACCTCACGACGGCGGATGGTCAAACGAGCCGGATGAAGTTCAAGCATGCGATTCTCGCGACCGGATCGAGTCCGGCGATGCCGGCGATCTTCCAGAAGAATGACCCGCGCGTGATGGATTCAACCGGCGCACTGCTGCTTGAAAGCCTTCCGGGCCGATTGCTGGTCATCGGCGGCGGGTACATCGGTCTTGAGATGGGCTCGGTGTATGCCGCGCTGGGGTCGAAGGTCGTCGTCGTCGAGATGCTCTCGGGCCTTTTGCCGGGCGCCGACCGCGACCTCGTTCGTCCGTTGGCCAAACGGCTGGAAGGCGCGTTCGAAGCGATCCACCTGAACACGAAGGTCGACAGCCTCGACGTCAAGAAGGGTGGAATCACGGCCAAGCTCGTCGGTGAAGACGGCAAGCCGTTCGAAGAAAAATTCGACAAAGTCCTGGTTTCGATCGGGCGCCGGCCGAACAGCCAGAACCTGGGGCTCGAGAGCACAAAGGTGCAGGTTGACGCCAAAGGGTTCGTGACGGTCGATGCCCAGCGACGCACGACCGACCCGAACATCTTCGCGATCGGCGACGTTGCCGGTGAGCCGATGCTGGCCCACAAGGCGACTCGCGAGGCGAAGGTGGTCGCCGAGACGCTGGCCGGCGAGCCGGCCGCGTTCGACAACGTCGCCATTCCGGCGGTGGTCTTCACCGATCCGGAACTCGCGTGGTGCGGCCTGACCGAGGCGCAGGCCAAAGCCGAGAATCGCGAAGTCACGGTGGTCCGTTTCCCCTGGGCCGCTTCCGGCCGTGCCGTCACGCTCGACCGTACGGAAGGGCTCACCAAACTGATTGTCGACGCCAAGACCGAGCGCGTGCTCGGGGTGGGGATCGTCGGCGCCGGGGCAGGGGAGCTGATCGCCGAAGGGGTGATCGCTGTCGAGACAGCCGCCGTCGCGCGGGACCTCGCCGACAGCATCCACGCGCACCCGACGCTCAGCGAAACGATCATGGAATCGGCCGAAGCGGTCTTCGCGCAGGCGACGCACATGTACCGGCCGAAGCGGGCGTGAGGACCTCTAACGCCGCCCGCTCCGTCGGTAATACTTCAAACCCGGCAGGAAAAAACTGACGGCGGAAACGATTCCGTACAGCGTCAGTCCGTAATCCGGCGCGCCGGCCTGGCGAATCCAGGCCATGACGAGTGCCGTCGCAAAGAGCGCGATGGCTTGCACGTAGAATGCGCCCGACAGAATCCCCGCCTTGATCACGAACACGCTGGCGCCGATCAAAGGCAGCACGGGGGAGAGGGTCAGCACGGGCATTTCCAGCAGCGTTTCGACGGCGAAGAGCAGCGAGCTGGCGACCATGCTGGCTCCCCAGACGTGAGCGATCTGCCGTTCGACAAACGTGATCGGGCCGGCGCGGCGGCGCAGAGACCAGAACACGGCGGCCCAGGCTCCCATGCCGCCCACCCACAAAACAAGGTAGGGAAGCCGCGATTCGAGGTGCCGCCATTGAAACCAGTTCGTCACGACGCAAAGCACGAGCAGCATGAGGCTGTGCCACATCCAGAGCAGGCCCCAGTTCTCGAG
>JAGVKR010000481.1 GCA_020050375.1 Planctomycetales bacterium | reverse complement strand
TGCTCTTCCGATCTTGCATGCCAGGTAGTCACACGCCCGGTCGATGTGCGGCGCATCGGGATCGTCGATTCCCGACAACGCCAGCAGAGCCAGCCCGGTTGGTCCCGGCTGAGGACGCAGGTCGGTGCCAAAGACCTGCGAGTTTCCGTAGTTCCATCCCCCGGTTCGGATCGCGCGATCGCGGATCAATCGCCGCCCCTCCTGAGTGCGCACGTGATCGCGATGCCCGGCATGGTCGAGCGCCAGCACGGCCCAGGCGGTCGGCTCGAGCCAGGAATGCGTTCCGTCGACCCACGCCCAGCCCGGAATCGACGCGTCGTGCGCGAAATTCACGCCGGGGGTCGAGGGTCCTCTGTTTCCCTGATGGGCAAGAAGCCAATCGACAGCGCGGCGACAGGCCTCGTCGTGACCGCCGCGTTCAGACCAGAGCAACAGGCCCAGGGCCGTACCCCAATGCGGTGCCGGTAGCGCAGCCGTCAAACCCAGTGCGCCGTCCGGCTGCTGCAACGACGCCAGCCAGGCGGCGGCGGAGGAAACGGCAGACGCATAGGCTTCGAACGGCTCGATCTCGGCGGTCGCGCGGAGAGCCAGGGCAGCCAGCACCGTCGGTTCGACACTTGGCTCGCTGCCCGGTCGGTATCCCCAGCCGAGACGTTCGCCGCGCCATTCGAGGAGCAAATCGCGCGTCCGTGAAACCCACGCGAAGTTCATATCATTTCCCGCTGCCGAGAAAGCTGAACAGTCCTTTACGGGGTTTCTTTTCTTCGTCGGCTTTGGGATTGGCGGACTGATCGAGTTGCTGAGCCAACTGCTCGAGCGAGCGCGTCAGCTTGGAGCGCGGCGCCTGCGTGCACAACGGAACGCCGTTGTTGCGGGCCTCGACCATGGTGGCGAAGTCATTGGGGATCTGCCAGTAGACTTCCCGGCCGATTGTTTCGAGGGCCTTGTTCATGCCGATCTGCGTGTCTTCGAGCCCGACGCGATTGACCAGAATTCGAATTTTGTCAGTGAGCCCTTCGTGTGTTTCGAAATACTGCATGAGCCGCACGACGTTCCGCAGGCAGGGGAGGTCGAGCTGGGTCACCATGAGCACGGTGTTCGCCGATTCGAGCGCCGTCATATCGACGGGCCCGAAATTCTTGCTGATATCGATGATCAGGTGCGTGAACGACGTTTTCAAAAGCGCGATCACGCGCTTCAGGGTGTCGGGTGTGATCGAGCGTGAATCATCGAGCTGCACGGGGCGCGGCAGAAGGAAGACGCCGCAATCGTGTTTTGTCAGCGATCGTTTCAAAAGTGAATAGTCGACGCGGGAAATGTTCTCGGAGACGTCGTGAATCGTGTAATCGGGGATGATGTCGAGCCAGACGTCAGAGTCCCCCAGCGCGAAGTCGAGATCGATGACAACCACGCTGTTGCGCTCGTTTCGGGCGAGGACGCAACCCAGGTTGACGGCGAGAGACGTGCAGCCTACCCCTCCGGCTGCACCGGCCACTGTGATCACCTGGCACGAGCGAACCTGCGCTTCACCCGTGCGCGACAGTTGAGTCTGGCGGATGCGTTCGAGTGCGGTGAGCACGTCCTCCAGCTTGAGGGGCAGGCTGAGGAATTCCTTCGCTCCGTTGCGCATCGCCTGAAGGATCAGGCTTCCCTCGGTGGACGAGCTGATGACGAGCACGTTGCAGGTCGGCACATCCTGCGTAATCCTGGCAACCAGCGCCAGGCCCTTGGCCGGGTCGCCATCGAGCGCGACCAGGGCGATGTCGGGTTGAGTTTGCGTGACGACATCGAAGAAAAAGTCGTACCGCGAACACTCGGCTTCGAGCCAGATCGAATCGATGCCGAGCATCAGCGACTTGAGCGAACTGCGCGACGTATCGTGCGGGTCGACAAGTGCCAGTCGAACGACGGTTTTCATGCTGCGAATCCGGGTCTTGCGTCAGGCGCGAGCGTGGCGGTTCAGGGAGCGATCAGTCCGGGGCGCGTTTCATTGCGCGACGGGCTGGCGTTGGGTCGCGGCTTCGAACCACTTTGAGGCTTTCCCCCAGCAGAGCGTTCGGATGGCGACGATTTCCCATTGCGTTTCGTTCCACCCACCTGCCGGATCGCGCCGGATCTTTTCGACGTGGCCGACGACTGTGCCCCGGCCCCGTTCGCCGATGGCTCGGACGGAGGCAGCTCCTCGGGGAGGGCTGTGCCGTTCCGGGGCGCCGGCGGAGGTGAGACGGTCGAGGGCATCGGACCGATCGGATCGGAGTGACCCGGAGGGGCGGGGATATAATTCGGCGGCGTGCCGGTCGGGTCCATGACCGGGTCGGGGCCATACCGCGGCGTTTCAAGATAGCCGTTGAAGAACAGTTCGCGGTCGGTCGGCGTGACGGTTTGCTGGCCCGGGCCTTCGCCCAGTTGCAATTCTTCCGACGGGGCGGCCAATTCGGGAGTCACCATCACCAGCAGCTCACTTTCGGACTCGTCATAGCGCACGCGGCGGAAGGCGGCGCCAACCCACGGCAATTCGCCGAAGAAGGGGACGCTCTGCGACGTGGCCTGAACGCGGTTCGAAATCAGCCCGGCGATCACCACCGTTTCCCCGAAGTTCATTTCCACTTCGGTGTTGACGGCGCGAGTGCTCAGCGCGGGAACATTGATCCCCTGGACGATGATCGAATTCTGCAAGTCCTTCTCGCTGACTTCCGGCTTGATCTGCATTCGCAGCCGGCCGCTTCCCATGATCGTCGGGACGAATTCGAGTTGAACCCCGAATGACTTGTAAACGACGCTCACCGTGCCGAGTCCCTGGGGGACGGGAACCGGGAACTGCCCCCCTGCGAGGAAGCTGGCGGGGCGGCCATTGGTCGTGGTCAGGGTCGGTTCGGCCAGAATCTTCAGCAGGTTGTTGGTCTTGAGGGCTTCGATAAAGCCCTGGAACGCGTTGTCGGCAGCGGCCATGCCGAAGATGGCGGTTGCGCCGGCGGGATTCACGGCGGTGGTGAGCGGCCCCGTGAAATTACCGAACGGGTTGCCGAGATTCGTCTGGGGAATGCCGGTCGCGAACGGCGTGAGCGGCCCCGGCGTCGACCCGACGTAACTGTGAACGCGGGTTTGCAGGAAGTTGAAGCCCAGCGAGCGGATTTTGCTGCGCTGCACCTCCATCATCTTGACTCGCAACATGATCGTCTGCACGCCGCTGACTTGCAGGTAGTTCAGCACTTTGGGGTGGAACTGCTCGGCGAGCTCGACGATCTTCGTCGCTTCGGAGGGTTGATCGACCCATCCGAGGAGCAGGACGTTGTCCTTGACCTTGAGGGCCTGGATCGACGAACCGGGAGCGGCCCGGCGAATGATGGCGTCGAGTTGCTTGACGTCACCACTGACGAGAACTTCGATGGTGTGGCTGTGGCCGAACTCGTCGACCACGACCAGGCTGGTGAACCCCGGCGCCAGTGCCAGAATCCGCACCTGATGGAAGTTGTCCACCGTCGTGACTTTGAGAATCGCCGGATCGAAACCGTCGACGGTCTTGATTCGACCGTCGAGCTCGACCAGCCGACTCTCCTTTTCAGTCATCGACAACTGACTGTTCTTTTCGGTGACCCGGAAGATCAGTACGTTGTGCGGCGCCGGTGATTCGGCCAAAGCCGCCGTGGGCATCAGACTGCCAATCAGAATCAACAGCAACCCGCCCGCAGCGTTCCATCGCATGAACTGAGACAGCATCCCTGCACCTCTCATGTTTTGAGCCTCGAAAATAAGGGCCGCGCGCTTCTCAGGCGGCTTCGGCCGGTGGTCCTTCGGCGGACGTTCCGGAAGCCGGCTCCACTGCCGGTTTCGCGGTCGTCGATCCCTCCTTGCGGAGGGGAAGTGTAATGGTCTCGACCCGCCTGGTTTCCCCTTCGAAAATTTCGATGGCCCAACTCTCCTCGTCAGGTTCCGCAACCGGGATTTCCGCAACCGGTTCCGGTTCTTTCACGACCGGCGGTTTTGGTTCCGTCGGTTCTTCAGCTCCCACAGTCGCTTTGATATCGTCGAAAATCTTGTCGTCGATCGCAGCCACGTTGACCTGATCCTTGTCGCTGGAGTTTCGCAGGGCCATTTGCAGTTTGCCCTTGCTGGAGGCCAGCATCAGGACATGGGCCTGCTCGGGAGTCACCAGCACCGACAGGTTCTCGGCCTTGGCTCCCTTGCTCGAATCGCTGCTGTCGGCTTCACGCACCCGGTCGACCGCGAAGACCTCGATGAATTCCAGCACGGTCTTGGTTCGCGACAGCTCGGGCGCGCCGGGCCGTCGAATCGAATAGGTGACCAGCACGTCGACGCGATCCCCCGGTCGAATCATGCCGCTGTGCGAGCTGGTCATGTTCACCGGAACCGTGACGACCCTCAAACCGGGACGAATGGAAGTCGACGCCCCGTATTGACCTTTCTCTCCCAGCTTGGTCAACAGAATAACGTCGCCCGGGTAGCCGCGGGTCTTGAGGGCCCGGTCTTCGAACTGAGTCGCATCCGTGACGGCGCCGGCCGGGACCGCCTCGCGCGGCAGCATCTCGAACGAGACCTGCGACGGCTCGAGCCTCACCCCCGGTTCAATTTCCTGTTTGGCGACCAGCACGGAGACCAGATCCTTCTTCGGGGCTTTCTCGCCCGACATGATTTGTTGGACACCCAGCATGGCCACGAATCCGCAAATAAGGGCCATCGCGAGCAACACCAGCGACTTGGTCTTCATCGAAGCACCCCACCGGTTTAATCAGTTAATCGGCAACGGTAAGTTAAACTCTTCAGCCTATGACGGCTGTGACGATTGAAAGGGGCATTCTGCCTCCCAACCCCTCAAATCATGCCCGTGTACAAAAAATAGGCGATGGAACCGATGCAGATCGGGATTCCATAGGGAAGCAGCAACATCTGCGGCTTCCGTTCGGCGGCAATCTGGGAAAGCTCGCGAGGATTCTTTACGTGGGCAAACTCGGAGAGAATCATCCAGAAGTTCGCATAATGCTTGGCGAAGCTCTTCCGGCGAACCACCATCCAGATGGCCATGGCGGCCCCCACAACGGTCGAAACGACAAACGCGGCGAACGTCACGCTCGCTCCCAGCCAGGCCCCGATCCCGGCCATCAGTTTCACGTCGCCGGCTCCCATCCCGCCGATGCTATATAAGGGGAGCAGACACAAGAGACCAACCGCCATCCCCACCAGGGCCGCCTCGAGACCGGTCCAGCCTGCGGTCCAGCCGTGATACAACAATCCCGAGAGGATCATCGGGAACGTGATCCAGTTGGGGACGCGCAGTTGCTTGCCGTCGATGTAAGCGGCGACGATCAACGTCAGACAAACGAGTTTGACCTGCCAGTGCTCGGTCAGCAGACTCTGCCAGTCCATGTAACGCCTCTTGTCGGTTGTCGAGGGGGAAGGATTTGGAAAGCCGGCGGTTCAGGCCGGCAACGGGGGGGATGACACAAAGGATTCGCCTGGCCTCGGGTGGGAACCGGTCGATTTTCCGCGAAAGGAATCGGGCGTGAGCCTTGATTCAAAGGTCGCGGAGAATGGACCGACTTCCGTCTAACGATATCCCGCAACCATGTGCAGCACGACGACAACAGCGGTTGCCAGCAGGGCCATCAGTTGCGGCAGCGACCCCCAGAATGAATCCATCCAGAACGGGAACATGATCCGATCACCAGAACAAGGGAACGAAGGATTCAGGAACAGCCGAAGGCCCAACGAGCAGGACACCGTTCGCTCCCTCGTGATTTCCCGGGGAGCATTCGCAGACGGCGTCGAATGCGCAGGCAAACCGCCCTGCCGATTTAGCCCCCCGTGAACACGGGGGGCTAAATGAGGCCGGACGGCTCGATTGGCGGCTCTGCAGAGACCGCCGACCTTCCTGCGGGGACGGCGTTACGAACCGAGCTGGGCGCCGACGCTGTTGAACGTCGTGGCCGCGTTCGTGCCGATGGCCTGGATCGCGGTCAAGCAGACCACGATGATCAACGCCAGCATAACGGCGTATTCAACGGCGGTCGGGCCGTCTTCCGATACGATAAAACGCTTCACACTCTGAGCCAATGCCTTCATGGTGTTTCCTCTCTCAAAAAGAAGTGCTTCCGACAGCCCGTATAGAAACCTCACGACGAGGTCAGACCCAATGTAATTCCGAGATGGCCTTGTCACTTGCCTGACAGCGCAAACCTAGGTCACTGTGAAACTGAGTCAAGCAGAGATGCGTCGGAAACTTCAGTTTTTTTCCGTGGTTTTCCGGAATCAAAAAAATGTCTGTAACATGCTCCCGATCAGCGGGTTACGAGATGATGCCGAAACTCCACGCCAGGGAATATCGGCGCGGCGCAAGTGCCGCGAGGTGAAGCCCCTACGAAAGCAGACGATGGACGATCGCCTCACCGTACGGTTTTTCCCGCACTTCCTTCCACCCTCTTCCCCGATCCGCATATAATTCCGCATTGCGAGGCGGTTGGCCCTGAAACACGTGGCCCCACGGCGTCGCCTCAACCGATGGGGATCACGTTCTTCAGACGCTGGTTCCATCCGAAAATTCGAGAAAGGATTATGACGCAAAACGTAATCGAGACCCCGCGTTACAGCGGCGACGTGGCCGAGGCGGCCGAATGGGTCGATTCGCTGGTCGATATCCTGCACCGCGAAGGGCCGGATCGCGTTCGGCAATTGCTGGTCCTGCTGCAGGAAGAGGCATATCGCCGCGGCGTGATGCTCCCGTTTACGGCGAACACGCCGTACATCAATACGATCCCGACCGACCGGCAGCCGCGCTTCCCAGGGAACCGCGAAATCGAACGGCGGATCAAGAGCATTGTCCGCTGGAACGCGATGGCGATGGTCGTCCGCGCCAATCGTGAAGAATCGGGGATTGGCGGCCATATTTCGACCTACGCCTCGGCGGCCACACTGCTCGAGGTCGGTTACAATCACTTCTTCAGGGCCCCGACTCCCGAACGTCCGGGGGATATGGTGTACTTCCAGGGGCACGCCTCACCGGGCGTTTACGCCCGCGCCTTTCTCGAAGGCCGATTGTCGGAAGAGCAACTGCGGAACTTTCGCCGTGAGTTGCAGCCCGGGGGGGGATTGTCGTCGTATCCGCATCCGTGGCTGATGCCGAATTTCTGGCAGTTTCCCACGGTGTCGATGGGGCTCGGGCCAATCATGTCGATCTACCACGCCCGGTTCCTGCGATATCTCGAGCACCGGGGGATTCTTGACACGTCGGGGGTCAAAGTCTGGTGTTTTGTCGGGGACGGCGAAGTCGACGAGCCCGAAACGCTCGGTGCGATCAATCTGGCGACGCGCGAGAAGCTCGACAATCTGATTTTCGTGATCAACTGCAATCTGCAGCGGCTCGATGGCCCCGTCCGCGGCAACGGCAAGATCATCCAGGAGCTCGAAGCCGGATTTCGGGGATCGGGTTGGAACGTCATCAAGGTCGTCTGGGGCAGCGACTGGGATCCGCTCCTGGCCGCCGACGAGAACGGCAAGCTCGTGCACCGTATGGGGCAGGTCGTCGACGGGCAGTACCAGAAGTACGTTGTTGAAGATGGAGCGTACATTCGCAAGCATTTCTTCGGGGCAGATCCCGAACTCGCGGCCATGGTCGAGCATCTCTCGGACGAGCAGTTGCACAAGCTGAAGCGCGGCGGGCACGATCCCGAAAAGGTGTATGCCGCATACAAGGCGGCGGTGGAGCACGTCGGGGCTCCCAACGTGATTCTCGCCAAGACGATCAAGGGATACGGGCTGGGTGAAGCCGGGGAAGGAAAGAACATCACCCACAGCCAGAAGAAGATGAACGAAGACGAATTGCGGGAATTCCGGTCGCGGTTCGGAATCCCCATCTCGGATGACGAGGTGGCTGAGACGCCGTTCTACAAACCGCCCGCGGACAGTCCGGAAATGGCCTATCTGAGCGAGCGCCGCAAGGCGTTGGGCGGTTCGCTGCCGCAACGGCGGGAACACGCCCCAAAGCTGGAAGTCCCCCCTCTCGACGCCTTCAAAGACATTCTGGCGGGAAGCAAAGGGCGCGAGTTCTCGACGACCGGCGGCTTCGGTCGCGTGCTGCTGACCTTGCTCAAAGACAAAGCGATCGGCAAGCACATCGTGCCGATCATTCCCGACGAGGCCCGCACGTTCGGGATGGAGTCTTTGTTCACGCAGTTCGGGATCTACGCCAGCACCGGCCAGTTGTACGAACCGGTCGACGCCGGCACGCTGGCTTACTACCGCGAAGCCAAGAACGGCCAGATCCTCGAAGAGGGGATCAACGAGGCCGGGGCCATGTCGTCGTTCGTAGCGGCGGGCACGGCTTACGCCAACCTCGGCGTGAGCATGGTCCCGTTTTACATCTACTATTCTATGTTCGGTTTCCAGCGGGTCGGCGATTTCATCTGGCTGGCAGCCGATTCGCGCTGCAAGGGCTTCCTGCTGGGGGGAACCGCCGGACGCACGACGCTCAATGGTGAAGGCCTGCAGCACGAAGACGGCCACAGCCATCTCCTGGCGGCGACCGTCCCCAATTGCTACGCCTACGATCCAGCGTACGCTTACGAAGTCGCCGTGATCGTGCAGGACGGGCTCAGGCGGATGTACGTCGAAGACGAGTCGATCTTCTACTATCTCACGCTTTACAACGAAGACTACGCCATGCCCGCACTTCCCGAGGGGGCGGCGGAAGGCATTCTGAAGGGGATGTATCGGATCTCCGTTCGCGACGTG
>JAGVKR010000588.1 GCA_020050375.1 Planctomycetales bacterium | reverse complement strand
CGCTCTTCCGATCTTGCGCGATCCGCGGCAGGTTGTCGAACTGCCGGTGGTGCGGCAGCGCGATTTCCGAGCGGCGCTCGCGGCCGGATTGACGTCAGCGCTGGAAGGCCGGTCGACGCCCGAAGAGGGTTTGAAGAACGCCGCCGAATCGTGGAAGGGGCTCGTCAAAGAGATCGGCGCCGAGCGGGTTAAGAGCAGCTACCGCGCGGCACTGGGGCTCAGTCGGTAATCTTTGTAAGCAGAGGCGGCTGCACTGCAGCGCGACCCCCCCCAGCCCCCCCCTTCCTAAGGGGGGGAGTGCGGGCGGCTGCGGGTTTGCTTCACAGCGCGATTGCGAATCCGACCTGCCCCATGACCGGTGGATCGGCGTCTGTGAGGCCGGCATTGCATGAGCCCCAGCCAATCAGGCTCGGGGAGAACTTCCAGAACGCGCCGACGCCGGCCATGATGCCGGCCCCCTGCTGGATAAGAAGGCCCCCGTTGTAGAAGCCGTGCGTGAAGACCTGCAATCGATCGGTCACTTCATGTTCGAGCGCCCACTGGATCGAAAGCTGGTAGATGTTGAGATTCGCCCGATGAACAGTCGGCCTGGTAAAGCCATGTCGCGGGATAAACCGTCCGCCGGTGATCACGTTGACGGCATCCTGCACGCCGGAGTAGCCGATCGTCCATTCGAGGTTCGTCTTTTTGGTGAGCAGCATGTCGAAGTTCAGTGAGATCGATTCCTGCCAGCCGCCGTCAAAGGCTTTCGTTCCCCAGTTCGTCTGGAGGTAGGCTTCGAGAGAAACGGCGGGAATGAACCATTCGTTGTTCTGGTCCCACATATGAATCTTGGTGTCGAGGCTGACGGGACTGAAACCTGTTTCCGGGTGACTGCCGTAGACTTTCGTGAAGCCCGATCCGAAGATACGCAGCTCAACGTCGTCGGTCGCGCCGTACCGCAACAGATAGGGGGTCGTGTACGACGAGGGGTTTTCCGCATCGGGCCCCGCCAGCGTGAAGGGGGCGAACTCGATGTAGGCCTTTCCCTTGGGGAGCGTGTAAGCGCTATTGGGATAGTCTCCCATGTCCGGGCCGGGTTGCGAGATGTCAGGCCAGGGAACAGGTGGCTTGTCTGGCTCAGCAGGTTCGTCCGGCGGGGCTTCGCTTCCTTCACCGAACAGCGGACGCGGTGAGGGCGGTTTCTCAGGCGTATGCAGAAAGTCAGGGATCACCGCCTGGACGGGTTGCCAGTTGCCGGGAGGGACGACCAATGCGCGCTGCACCGGAACCGGTGGAGCCGACGTGTCGAGGCGTGTGCCATCGCTTTCCTGCGCGATTGCGGGACGCCCCCGCGGGACCGTGCTTGCGGCAACGGCGGCGACGACAATCAGGCAGGACAACCGACGAGTCACGCTCTTTCGCCTCCCCGACGTGATCGCTCGATTGCCTCTCCGCACGCCGGCGCGCAGGTCCTCCGCCCCTTCTCAACCGCTATTATCGGCACAATCCTGTCAAAGGTTGACGGTTATGACCGATTTGCGGGCGATTCGTGGCGTCGGTAAGATACCCCAGGTTTGACTCCGCTCCCTCGACTTGTCAGAAAGGCCCGCGCCGTGCCGTTTTCGAGACGCCGTGTGATTCGCAATTTCGCCCTGCTCGTCGCAACTTGTGGCCTGACAGGCTCACTCGTGAATGCGGCCGACCCGTGGATCGTCTATGAAGGGAAAGAAGGCCCCGGTCGAGGAAAGCACATCGTGCTCGTGAGCGGCGACGAAGAGTACCGCTCTGAGGAAGCGCTGCCGCAACTGGCGAAGATCCTGTCGCAGCGACATGGATTCAAATGCACCGTCCTGTTTGCGATCGACAAAACCGATGGGACGATCAACCCCAAGCAGAACGACAATATCCCGGGCCTCGAAGCGCTGAAGTCGGCTGACCTCCTCGTGATGTTCACCCGCTTCCGCGATCTGCCCGATGACCAGATGCAGCTCGTGATCGACTACACCAATTCGGGCAAGCCCATCATCGGTATGCGAACGGCGACCCACGCCTTCAACCTGAAACCCGAGTCGAAGTTCACCCGGTACACCTGGACCAGCAAAGACGCCGAGTGGGAAGGAGGTTGGGGCCGACAGGTGCTCGGGGAGACCTGGGTCAACCACCACGGCAAGCACGGGTCGCAAAGCACGCGGGGAATTACGGCTCCGGGGAAAGAGAGTCATCCCATTTTGCGGGGCATCAAGCCGGGCGAAATCTGGGGACCGACCGACGTTTATGGAGTTCGCCTGCCGCTGACGGGCGACAGCCAGCCCCTCGTTCTCGGGCAGGTTCTCGAAGGAATGAAATTCGACGACAAACCGCTGGACGGTCCGAAGAACGACCCGATGATGCCGATCGCCTGGACAAAGTCGTTCAAGGGCGCTTCCGGCAAGGAAGCCCGCGTCTTCACGACCACGATAGGAGCCTCTCAGGATTTGTTGAGCGTCGGCGTCCGCCGGATGCTGGTCAACGCCTGTTATTGGGGCCTGCGAATGGAAGATCGCATAACGGCGGAAGCGAACGTGGAGCTGGTCGGCAAGTACCAACCGTTGCCGTTCAAGTTCGACGGGTTCAAGAGAGGTGTGAAGCCGTCGGAGCTCGCGCTGCCGTAGGAACGGGCATTCGCACCTTGCAAGGAGCCCGGGGGATTCGCTAAGAGTTGCACATGGAAGTCGACTGGTTGAATCTGTTCATCATTCTGGCGCTGACGGCCGGACATGCGGCGCTGTTCATTGCAATCCTCAATCGATTGCATGCCCGCCCGTGGCCGCGACCGTTGTTGCACCATTTGCGGCAGCTTCACGATGCTCTGATTGTCGCCTTGCCGGTCTATTTCGTGTGGCGGTTCGGGTTCTCGGAGCCGCGCCTCGTGTACGGCGGCTCGTGGCACCTTCTGCCGACACCGGTGCTGACGTATCTGGCGGTTTGCGGGACGGTCGCATTGGCCTTGCCGGCTGCCGCGATCTGCCGCTGGCAAATGCGGCCGCCGCACTGCCAGATTTCGAATCACTCACAGCGCATCGACATCTCCCGGCGTTTGGGATTTCGTCCCGTCGGTCCGGGACCGTATCAGTTGATGACACGTCTTCCCGCGAACGAATGTTTTCAGATCGACGTCTCGGACAAGGAGTATCGACTTCCGCGGCTGCCGGCGGCCTGGGACGGACTTTCGATTCTGCACGTGAGCGATCTGCATCTGATCGGGACAATCGACCGGCCGTACTTCGAACAGGTGGTGGAGATCGCGAACACGATGCCGTCGGATCTGGTCGTGTTCACCGGCGACCTCCTCGACCGCGAGGAGCGGATCGACTGGCTGCCCGAGACGCTCGGGCGGCTGAAGGCGCCGCTAGGTTGCTGGTTTGTTCTCGGGAATCACGATTGGTATCTCACGAACACGGCCGAGGTCCGCCAGCGGATGGAATCGCTCGGTTGGCGCGACATCGCCGGCCGATGCGAGCAGATTTCTTATCGCGGCGAGACATTGGCCGTATGCGGCAGCGAGTTCCCGTGGATGGGGGGACAACCGGACTTGTCGACGGTTCCGCCGGAGGCCTTCCGACTATTGCTCAGTCATACGCCCGACAATCTGCGTTGGGCGCAGCGCGAGCGAATCGACCTGATGCTGGCCGGTCACAATCACGGTGGACAGATTCGACTGCCGGGCTTTGGGCCGGTGTACGTCCCGAGCGCCTCCGGCGGTCGGTTCGCGGCGGGGGCCTTCTTCGAGCCGCCGACGCTGCTGTATGTGAGCCGGGGGATCTCCGGCCACCACCCTTTGCGGTGGAACTGTCCGCCGGAGTTGACGCGGCTCGTGCTGAGAGCCGGCGACACGAAGCGTTGAATCGACTCCGGATCGGAGTCCTGTGCGCCGTCTCAGCGAGGCCCACAATCGGCGCCGCGGGTTGACGCCGCCCGGCCTGCCAGACTGGTCATTTCTTCTTGTCGAGCTTGCTCTGGCGGTCGCGCCACGGGGCGTCGATTTTCACCAGGGTTTCGTTGAAGAACGTCAGCATGTGCTTCTCGAGGCCCAGGCGTTTGCCGATCAGATCGGTTCCCCTGAGCTTGCCGGCGTACTCACGAAGGAAAATGCGATCTTCCTTGCCTCCTTGAGCCGCGGCCTGATCGTAGAGGCGCTTTGTCTGCTGCCCCTTGTCCTGTGAGTCGCTTTTGCCGACGGCAAACAGGAACCCGACCTTGAATCGTGGATCGCGCAGGACGTTGATGGCCGGAGCGATCGCCAGCCCGTGGAAGCTGGATTGCGGCGAGATCAACACCAGGGCCCGCACGTCCTGCCCGCGTGGGGTCTTGAAACCGGCCTGGCCATCTTCGTGCGGCTCTTTGAGCCAGTCATTGGCCGCGAACAGTGTCGCGATCGTGGCTCCCATTTCCGGTCCGACGATCCCCATCTTATTCATGTTCAGATTTTCGGCCTGATGTTCGTCGTAGATGAACTTCTTGACGGCCTCCATGTCAAAATCGATCATCGCCTTGTAATCGCCGAGCTTCAATTCGGGAGTGCCGGAAACTTTCTTGCCCCCCTTCTTGCTGCCATCCCCCTGATTGGCGTTGCCGGCAACCGTGGCGCCCGCAGCTTTGCTTTCACCGTGGAAGCGCAAATCGACGGTGATGACGGCGTAGCCTTCTTTCTGCAGCGTTTCGGCGAAGCCCTCGGTCTTGGCCTGCCAGACAAAGCGATTCCCGTCTTTCTGGTGCAGCAGCACGACGACTGGCGACTCTTTGCCCTGAAGTGATTTGTAGTAGGTGATGTGGATCGTGCCGCCGTCTCGAGTCGTCAAGGTTTTTGCCAGAGCCGGTTCTTCCTTCGGTCCCTGGGCGGGCTGTCCGGCTTTCGGCGTCGGAGCGGCCAGTCCGGCTGGGACAAGTAGCGCAACTCCTGCGACCGTCAGGAGCAACAGCGCCAGACTGTGGATCCGCGAGCAGCGCCGGGCCGAAACACCTTGCATTGTTCTCTCCGGATCACGCCGTTCGAATGACGGCGGAAGACGTGACAGCGACGTAACCATAGAACCATCTTCATTCTATGAGGGCTCGTTGTATCGGTCAATCTGCGTTTTTGGAACGGCGTGTCGGACGGGTCGGAATTGAACGGCAGTGAAGTTTTGCTATCGTGGATCATAGAGGCTCATGGCCAACAAGCGCGCCAGCCCGTTCGTGGATGAACGAGCGTCCGGGCAAATGCGGTTCTTCTACAGCAGGCGAACCCGGTCGGTGAATCATTCCGTCGTCCCGTCCGATCAACCGAAAGAAGTTAGCCCACCTGCGCCCGTCGCGGAGCAGGATCTGTACGGACTTCTCGGGCTGGCGCCGTTCGAGCCGAATCCCGACGTGATCTCGACCAAAGTTCGCGAGCTGATGCGCGAAGTGCGGAAGTATCAGGTCGGGCCGTACGCGGCGCGGACGCAAACGCGGATGGAGGAGCTCGCCGCCGCGACGGCGTTTTTGCTCGATCCCCAGCGCAAGCAGTCGTACGATGAAGACCTCCGTCGGCAATACGGAATGCCGCCGATCTCCGTCGCGTCGACGTATGCGGCTCCCACACACGAGTCGTCGCGAATCGAGCCGGCGGGGGTGGTTGCAGCACGCAGTGCCATCCGGTGGCAACGTTGGACACTGCTGCTGGTCGTGCTCTGCGTCATCGTGATGATTGGCTGGGGGTTCCGGCTGCTCGCGCCGTCGATCTCAGGTCAAACAAAACCTGCCACGAAAACGTCGAGCGACAGCGCACCAGTGGCCCGGTCATCACCGGCAGCAGCGGGCCAAACGGCGCGAGCCGATACGCCGCTGCCGAATCGTGGAACAGGAAAGGCGAAACGCAATCCGCCGTTGGTCGCTTCCCCTGAAGACGCCGTGGCCAGCGCCCCGAATTCCGACACCAGGCCCGCTGCCGCCGCCGCGACTCGGGAGATCGGTTCCGGCCGCTCCGATTCCCCCGCCTCCCTCGAACGCGCGCTCGAACGAATCGAAGCCGGGCTGAAGGCCGTTGAGGATCCCAACAAGGGCCCCTTCGACACTGCACCGGTGGATCGTCCGCACGCGGCCCCTCCGCCGCCGTCGTCTCAACCAGAGCCCGCTCGGCAGCGACCCGACACGCGCCATTCGCCGACAACGAAAAAGACAGCCGGCGAGCAAGGGTTGCACTTGAGTCCCGCCGACGTGTTGCGCGAATTGCGCGACCTGCGTTTGAAGCGCAGCCCCGCCCAGCGACTGGCGAATAATCCACGATCGTTTGGCGTCGAGCGTGTGGTCGAGCTGGTGAAATACGCGCGGTCGGCGTTCGGAAACGACCGACGCTACCAGCGTCAGTTGGATCAGGAAGTTGTGGCGCTGAAACGCGTCTACCCGCAACTGCGAGAGATGCTCCCCGATCCCCCCCGTTGAGTTTCGCCGTCATTTCCCCACGCGATGTCGCATGCCCACTGATTTCTCCGGCCTGATTGGAATCGACCTGGGAACCACGTTCTCGTGCACAGCGCGGCTGACGCGCGAAGGAACGCCGCAGACTGTCCCCAACCGCGAAGGGGAGCTGATCACTCCCAGCGTGCTG
>JAGVKR010000733.1 GCA_020050375.1 Planctomycetales bacterium | reverse complement strand
ATCTCGGCGGCCGACCCCTTGAACCTCGTCGGCATCCTGCCGCCACACGAACGGGTGCCGAGCATCGCCTCGCACCGCGTGGCTTATCTCGACGGAATCCCCGTCGCGGCCCTCGTGGCGAAAGAATTGAAGTTCCTCGTCGAGCCAACGCCCGAGCTGCGGCTTCTGCTTGAAGGAGGCCGGGCATTGTTCCGAACAACCAGCGCTGGCCGGCAACCAGAGGATGTGCCGAACGGTCACGAGTCGAATGGCCGGACAAACGGTGATCGACGATCGTCGAAACGCGGGTTCCAGCAGTCGCTCTTCGCGCCCTCAGGCACTCCCCCCCTTAGGAAGGGGGGGCCGGGGGGGGTCGCGCGGAACGGTGGCTGATAGAGGCAGCGAATTCGAACCACTCGTTCTGCCGCCTCTCAATAGGCGGGTCCGTCGACTGGGTGGAATCACGGCGAGTGCCGAAGCTCTTCGCGAATCTCCATCAGTACCTTTCCAAGCATATTCTGTCCGCTTCCGTCGCCCCCATCTCCCCAGTAGCGATCGTTCGCCGTGTGTTCGACAATGGTGGCGTTGCCCGTCGCGATCAATTGTTCACGGATAGCGGGGTGCTGATCGAATTTCGCCCGCACGGCCATCCGCATCACCTCGACTTTCACCGATTCCCAATCCGGACGAAGCGACTTGCTTCTGTCGCGCCCCATCCTGGCGGCGTTCATTGGCGAAGGTTCACTTCGAATACACTCGCGGTAACCTTCGTCGGCGAACTTCTGCGCCTGAAAATAATGCTCGGATGTCGGCCATACCACGCCCCGCATCTCGATGGGAAACGGTGCAAAATTCGAAAAGTACCCGTATTCGTCCGCGACACGATAGAAATTGATCGTCTGGGTCATCGACTGAGACCGTTAATCCTGTGAGTTCCATTCTCTGCCGCGCGACCCCCCCCTGCCCCCCCTTCCTAAGGGGGGGAGTTGCGCGTCACGGTGTCACCGTCGCCGCAATCGTATCCAGATCGACGATCTCGGCCTTGTCGCCCGCGGCCTTCACCAGGTCGCAGATCAGCTCGACCGCTTTGAACTGCGGATCGGTCGCGACGAGGCACGAGGGGTGCGCGAGGAAATCGTAGACCGCCTTATGCTCGATCGCCCATTCGACGCCCAGGCGGATTGCCGTCAGAAAATCTTCGAGAGGCCAGCGACCGCCGCGGAAGGCGCCGATGTCGCTGATCGGGTTCATCGGAATCTCAATCAACCCGCTCTTGTAGACAAACGGCTGCGCCTCGGCCTGCTTCTTCACAATGTCGTCGAACACGGCTTTCGTCGGCCGCTCGCCAGGCGTCGTATTCGCATGCGGCGGATACTTCGCGCTCACCCAGCGAAATCCCTGATCGAGCAGCATCTGCTGGATGTCCTCGCGACCTTCCAACCCCGTCGCGAACCCGCCCGGCGTGCGAAAGCCGGCAGGCTTGATCCCGATCCGCGCGTCGAGCGCTTCGGTGCACATCCGAATATTGTCGGCGATCACCTCCGCCGGCGCCTTGCCGCGCATCAGCCACGGCGCCCGCGTAAAGCGGAACTGAATCTCCTCGGGCTTCTTCGCGAGGACGTAGACGTGGTCGTAGGTGTGGTTCCCGACCCGATGCCCGTCGGCGACGATGTCCTTGAGCCAGTCGACGTTCTCCTGTTCGAGGACACGGCCGACGCAGAAGAAATGGATCATCCCCCCCCGCTCTTTCACCCGCTTGGCCGCTTCGACGGCATATGCCTTGGTGTCGGCGTCGAGATTCCCCTTTTCGTAATCCCAGTGGGTCGTCTCCCACGTGGGGAAGTTGCGGCTCATCTCCAGATCGAGCGTGATCGCGATGCGGGCTTTGGATGGCAGTCCTTCTGCTGCACCGGACGAAGAACAACGATTGGCCATTGCCAAGCCGGCGCTGAGGGCCGCGGCCTGGTGAAGAAACGTGCGACGGGAAACGAGCGTTTGCGTTGTCATTGGCACCTCAAAGGCACTGCTATACCGTACGCGACCTCAAACGAGACGTTTCGTTTAACGCCGAGCCAGCGGCGAGGCGATTCTCCTCGGTATCAGGCGTCGCCGTTGGCTCCGGGTTAAACAACTCGCGCCTGGCCGCGCGGAGTATAAAACGGTCGATTCCCGATCTCTGTCGTTCTGCAGCTCTGTCCTCTGACGCTCTCACTTCAAAAACTTCACCCACGACACCTGCGTCACCAACTGATTGATCGACGCAAAGGAGATATGAGCATTGGTTGCGTAGCGCGGCGTATTGTTCGCCGGGTAGGTGGCGAGCGTCGCGTCGCCCACGAGGAAGACGTTGAAATCCTTCGACAGGTTCTCATAGCCGGCGGTCGTTTTGCAGAAGCACATGTCGGTGGCGTAACCCACCAGAATCACGTGCCGAACGCCGGAGGCCAGCAAAAACTCCTTGAGCGGATCGTACTGTTCGGTGTCGAAAATCAGCACGTCGTCCGGATGGACAGTGATGTCGCTCGTCACCGGGACGGGCAATTTCCAGAAGCCGGCGTTGTTGAACTTCGGCCCGGCGTCGAGCCCCGGAAACTGCCGGAAATAGTCGATCACCGGCTTGTCGGTCGAAAGCGTCAACTCCTGCGGCAAAGGCTCTCCTTCATACTTGAAGGCGGCGAGCTTGGCGTGCACCGCCCGCTTCGCCTCTTCGCGTTCCGCCGCCGTCGGGCGATAGCCAAACGTGCGGTACATTTTCGGTCGCAGCTCGTCCTTATCACCGATCAGGCTGTACATGATGAACGCCGCGCGACCGCGCATCTTCTTCAAAAACGGGTCGATGACCTCCTTCGTGTGCCGGCCGGCGAGATGGTTCTTTTCTTCGGTGCAGAAATCGGCGACGCCGGCCGGCTGCGGCGTGCGCCAGCCCTGCCCGTCGTCGATCCCCCACGGATGAACCATGATCACCGCCGTGTCTTTGGATCGGAGGCGATTGGGCATCTCGATGATCCCCCGCGCGTTGTACGAAAACCGCCAGGCCCGAACTTCGAGGTCGGCCCCTTCGTCGTCGACCAGAATCGGCGCCTCGAACCGCCGCGATTCGACAATCGGCTGCACGAATTCCGGATAGTCATTGAGCAGCGGCTCCGGGTTCTCGATCGGCGTAAGCCTATTCGAATATTTGCGTGCCGGGCCTGTCGAAGCGCGCGGCTTCGAGACATTCGCCCGCTCTGCCCGCACCGGGGCGGGACCTGATTGCAGCCAGATTCCAGCCACAGTCAGTGCCGTCATGGAAAGCAATGGAATGGCCGGCGCGCCAATGCGAATCTTGTTCATCAGGGTTCCCTTAATATTCGGACTGAAGTAATCAGGCAATTTGGACCTCAACCGGAATCGGAAGGGCGTCTTCCCGCTGTCTTGCAGTGAGGAAATTCAGTCGTTCGACTCCGATGACGCGTCCGCGCCGGTCCTTCATCAGAACGACGTCGTTGTCTGCTTCCTCGCAAACGTGTTCTTTCGACGGATCGTCGAACCAAACGGCAAACGAATTTCCGTCACGATCAAGAAAGAGTTTCACTTTGTTCACATTACGATCGTGGATCCGATTGATTAAGGCGCTGCTTCTGGAGGTGGGCCGGGAGGCTTGACTCGCCTGTATGACAGCGCGACGATGAAATCGGCGGTGCCGAGCAATGCGCTACCGGTCAGCATGAGTACGACGCCAAAAGAGATGTAGCTACCTCCTTCGCCATTGCCGACTGCTAGTGCGTAAAGCAGGCAATAGCAACCCCACAAGGTGACATAAAATCCAGTGGTGCGGACTACGACTCCGAACAAATCTTTTCCGTTCATGCGCAATCGCTCCGATCAGGGCGGGTCGAAGACTCCGAGAGCAACCGCCGAAGAAAGCGTCGGGCTTCTCGATCATTCACGGGAATAGTGCAAGCGGATCCGCTACCCACATTACTGGTCCTTTGAGCGTCCCAATTTGATTCGTTATCATACCGGGCTGCAAACGCTCTGTCATTTCGAACAGAGCGCGATCGCCAATGAAGTTCCTTTGTCTGCGGTCCGCCGGAAGGCGGGACTACGAACGACGATCCAAGAGGAGTGCCGGTGCCCCAAGCCAAAAATCTGCTGGTCGCCCAGTCGGGTGGACCCTCGCCCGTCATCAATAACAGCCTGCGCGGCCTCGTCGAGACCGCGCGCGAGTTGTCCGAAATCGGCACCGTCTACGGCGGCTGGCATGGGATCGAGGGGGTCCTCAAGGAAGAGCTACTCGACCTTTCGGCCCAGGATCCGCAGGAGATCGCCCTGCTGCGAACGACCCCGGCGGCCGGATCGATCGGGACCTGCCGGTACAAGCTCAAGGAAAAGCAGACCGAAGATTTCGACCGCGTGATTGTGGTCCTCAAGGCGCACAACATCGGCTACTTCTGCTACATCGGCGGCAACGACTCAATGGACACCGCCAACAAGGTCGCCAACCTGGCCCACGAACGGGGGCTCGACCTGGTCGGCGTCGGCGTCCCCAAGACAATCGACAACGACGTGGGGGACAGCGAGTTCAAGCTGATTGATCACACCCCCGGTTACGGCAGCGTCGCGCGATACTGGTCGCACGCCGTGCAATTCGCCAACGAAGAAAACGCCGGAAGCTCTCCGGCCGATCCGGTGCTCGTTCTACAGGCCATGGGGCGGGCGATCGGTTTCATTCCCGCCGCCGCGCGTCTGGCCGATCCGGAACGAAAACTCCCCTTGCAGATCTATCTCGCCGAGCGACCGCTGACGATGGATCAGCTTGCCGACAACGTCAACGATCAGCTCAAGCGCGACGGACGGGTGATCGTCGTCGTCAGCGAAGGGCTGGAAGTCGGCGACGTGGGAAAAGTCAAAGACGCCTTCGGTCATACCGCCTTCAGCTCGAGCAAGCTGACGGTGGCGCAAATGGTCGTGAACGCCCTCAACGATCGCAAACTGCCGGTCAAGGGAGCCGCCCGCTGCAACGTCCCCGGCACCGACCAGCGGCACAACATGATCTACGCTTCGACGGTCGATCTCGAAGAGGCCTATAAAGTCGGCCGGCAGGCGGCGCTCCTGGCGGCGGGCCGGCAGAGTGGATACATGGCCACGATCCTGCGGAACCCCGGCGAGGTCTACGGCGTCAGGTACGACAAGGTGCCGCTGGCGGAAGTCGCCAACAGCGAGCGCAAATTCCTCTCGAACTGGATCACCGCCGACGGCAAGGATGTGACCAACGATTTTCTGCGGTACGCGACGCCGCTTGTCGGCGAAGATTGGGTCAGCGTCCCGATGCTCGGCGGCCGATTGCGACTGGCGCAGCTCAAGCCGTTGTTTGCCGATCAGAAGCTGCCCAAATACGTGCCCCAGGCCGACCGCAAATAGGCTGAACACGCCAAACCACAAAAGACACGAACCACCCAGCGCGGTCTCGCAATGCTCAGCCGCAACCGAGACAACGCTCAGGACCACGGAATACACTGAATACACAGAAAAAAGAAGGCGGACTGGCGAACAAATCGTACTCGTCATCCGTCCTTATCCGGAATTCATTAATCTCATCGTTTGTAATACAGGGAGACTCCCTTGTCCGACAACCCGCTGGAAGGCTTCAAAAAGCAGCACGAATTTCTCGTCGGCATCGATTCAGATGGATGCGCGTTTGACACGATGGAGATCAAGCACAAAGAGTGCTTCATCCCCAACACGATCCAGTATTTCGGTTTGCAGGCGGTTTCGAAGTACGCCCGCGAGGCGGCCGAGTTCGTCAACCTGTATTCCAAATGGCGCGGGATCAATCGCTTTCCGGCGCTCGTCAACTCGATCGACCTGCTCATCGATCGGGCCGAAGTCGCGCGGCGCGGCGTCAAGCTCCCCGACATCGCCGGGCTCCGCGACTGGATCGGGCGTGAGACGAAGCTCAGCAACCCGACGCTCGAAAAGGAAGTCGCCAAAACGAACGACCCGGCCCTCGTCCGCTCGCTCGAATGGTCGAAAGCGGTCAATGCGACGATCGAAGAGATGGTCGAAGGGGTTCCCCCGTTTCCATTCGTTCGCGAATCGCTCGAAAAGCTGACAGGTCTTGCCGACATGATCGTCTGCTCGGCGACCCCCAACGCGGCCCTGCAGGCGGAGTGGGACGAGCACGGCATCGCCCGCTATGTCCGCGCCATCTGCGGCCAGGAAGTCGGAAGCAAGAAAGAGATCCTGCAGAAGACATCCGCCGCCGGCTATGCCAAAAACCACGTGCTCATGATCGGCGACGCCCCCGGCGACATGCAGGCGGCCCGGGCAACGGGGGCATTGTTCTACCCGATCAACCCCGGAGCCGAAGAAGCCAGTTGGGAACGCTTCTTCAAGGAAGCCTGCGACCGGTTCCTCAAGGGGACGTACGCCGGAGACTACGAAGCGGCGCTCGTCGCCGAGTTCGACACGTACCTGCCCGAACTTCCCCCGTGGAAGCGGTGAGGGCGTGCGAAGCTTTGTAGTGTGGACTTCAGTCCACACGATGCATCGTCTCCGTGTGGACTGAAGTCCACACTACAAGCGTCTCGGGACGATCCAGTTGAACAACAGCGCCCATTCTGACTCGCGGAACGCCACAGAGGGCGTTCCCTGCAGAAATCATCAGAAGACGTGTTACTTGTCTCCCTCGGGCTGGGCCTCTTCCGCAGGTGGTTCCGCAGCAGGCGGTTCAGCGGCGGCCGCCTCCGGGTCGAAACTGTCGGGGGCCAGCTCGGGGAGCACCGGTTCTCGTTCGGGATGCAGGTGGAACCGCGGGAAATCGCGCCCCAACTCGTGGAGGCACATGATCAGGCCCGATTCGGTCGCCACGTAGATCCGGTCGTTGCGATCGTTCGTCAGATGGACCGTGAACCGTTCGAGCGGAAACTCCCCTTCCAGCCCGCCCGATCCGCGTGACAGAACCTGCAACGTGTTGTCGTGCCCGGTGACGAACAGATGGCGGGCGCTGGCCGAAAGGAACGAACGGGTTCGCGGTCTGGGGCGCGGCCACAGCTCTTTCCCGGTCGCGGCCGACAATTTGAAGAGCCGTCCCTGATCGGGCAGCAGATACACTTCATCGTCGATCAGCACGGGCGCTTTGCGGATCACGTCGCCCGTGGCGAATTCCCAGGCGGGCCGGCCGTTCGTCGCATTCAATGAGTAAAAGTGCGCGTCTTCCGACGCCAGGAGCAGTTGGTCTTTGTAATGAATCATCGGCGCCGACAGGGCGGCATCGGTTTCGAACTGGAACTTCAGCTTGCGGTCTTCGGACGAGACGGTGTAGACCGAGCCGTTGCGGCTGGCAAACGAGAGCAGGGCCCCCTCGGGGAGGGCCGGGACGATGATTGGCTGGCTCGTCCGAAACCGCCATTTCACGGCGTCCACGGCAAATTGTGGAAGCATCTGCTTGGCATGCAGATCGAGGATCGTCTTCAGATCGAAGGCATACATGCTGCCATCGAGAAACCCGATGTACACGCGATCGTTGTCGGCGACGGCGCTGGCCGAGGGCTGCCTCGGCAAGACCAGCTCCCACAGAATGTCGCCCGTTGTCTTCTGGACGGCAAACATTTTGAGGCCGTTGATGACGAACAAGGTCTCGTCGTTCATCGTCGCCGGATAAATCGCCCGATCGCTCAGGCCCACCGATCGCGCCCACAGTTGCTTACCTGTCTCGCAGTCAAACGCCGTGACGACCCCCGTCGACGACTGCATGAACAGAAAGGTCT
>JAGVKR010000701.1 GCA_020050375.1 Planctomycetales bacterium | reverse complement strand
CTTCTGCTCGGCCTTGGCCTGCGCCACGCGGGTGTCGGCCTCGGCCTGATCGGCTTGCAGCCGCGCGCCGATGTTGTCCCCCACGTCGATGTCGGCGATGTCGATCGAAACGATCTCGAAGGCGGTGTGCTTCTCAAGCCCCAGCTCCAGCACCTCCTGCGAAATCAACTCCGGACTGGCGAGCACGATCTTGTACGAGGTTTGCTTGCCGATGGCTTGCACGATCCCCTGACCGACCCGGGCGATCACCGTCTCTTCGGTCGCCCCCCCGATCAACTGCTCGAGGTTCGTGCGAACGGTCACGCGGGCGCGGGCGCGTAATTCGATGCCGTCGCCGCAGACGGCGCTCAGCGTTGCCTCGGGTGTCGACTTGGCCTCAGGGCAGTCGATCACCTTGGGGTAGACGCTGGTTTGCACCGCCTCGAGGATGTTGCGGCCTGCCAGGTCGATGGCGGCCGCCGTCCGCCAATCGAGCGTGATTTTTGCGCGGTGCGCGGCGATCAGCGACTGGATCACGCGCGGAACGTTTCCGCCGGCCAGGTAGTGAGCCTCGAGATTCCGCGTCGTGAGGGGATACACGTCGGTCAATCGCGCCTGGACCGCCATGATCTTGCTCCGCACGATGATCGGCGTGTTGACTTTGCGGAACGACATCATCAACAAATCCCAAAGCGAAATGCCGGCCCCGGTCATCTTGCACTGGATCCAGAGCGAAAAGTACCGGGCGAAAAGCGCCAGGAATCCTAACCCGACCAGGAACAGAAGAGCGCCGCCGACCAGGTAATAGACGGTGTAGTCGTCTTTGACGGCAGCCAGCAGCAATCCGTTCGACATGGTGGTCGCGAGATGAGGGCCGATGTGTTTCGGAAAAAATTCACAGTCAGCGGCGACCCGTTCGAGGTCCAACCGCAACTGTTTGGTAATCCTACGTCAGGTCAAAGTCAAGCGGCTGATCGGCTTCGGACGCCGGCTCATCGTCGGCCGATCGCGCTGTTTCTCCTTCCGCCATCCGTACGATCACCCGGTTCCCCTGGGCCGAGATCACGCGGACGCGCACGCCGGAATCGAGAATTCCCCCCTCGCTGCGACAGTGAACCCGATGACCGTCGATCCGCACGATTCCCGACGGATTGAGCATCGTCAGGGTTTGTCCATACTGCCCGACCATCCGGCCGTACCGTTCTTCCTGTTCCACGAATGAAGCAACTTCGTGCGGAGCCGGAGCCTCGAGAATGGCCCGTTTTCCGAGGGGAGTCCTGGGCCAGACGTAAAACGCGGCGCCGATCACAATCGGCAGGAGCAGTGCCATGCTCGTCGCGAAGCCCCAGAAATAACCGGGGCTGGAACTCCACCACGCATTCCCCGCGCACACCAGCGCCCCGATCAGGCTCAGGGCGGCCAGAATCATAATCACTCCCCCGGAGGGAATGAAAACCTCCGCCACCAGCAACATCACTCCGATGGCCAGTAGTAGAAATGCCCAGGTGGAATAGTCCATGGTGCCTGACGGGAAACTCTTCGCCGATGCAAACTGACGACCTTTAGTGTAGTCAGTTGACGGTTTAGCCGCGAGGCGCAGCCGAGTCTCGCACCATCAATCACCTTCGACCGCGCCACCCCAACCAACCGGCGCCTCTTGCGGGAATTCCGACCACGGAGTCCGCGGCCGCCTGCCCCGAGAATCGCTGGTATCGGCGACCCCAACCGGGAGGGCCTGTCGCTGACGGACAACCGAGGGCAATTCGCCTGCGCCGCTCCGACCAGTTGCGACCTGCGGTTTGCTCTGGCGCTTCTCTTCATTTCCGCGACGCGGCGTGCGTGATTTCGAACGCGGAACCTCGACCCAGAGGTCATCATCGACGTCGGCTTCAGCGACTTGCGGCGCGGAAGACGGCTTCCCGGCATCTTCCGGGACCCAATCGTCGTGAACAACTTCCGCTGCAGTGACCGTCTTTACCCCTGGCCTGCGAGGTGCTTGAGCCAACTCCCCGTTCGTCGTCGGCAGCGTGCGCCGGCGCGGCGCGGCGGTCTCTGCGACGGTCGTTTCGAGGAACGGGTCTCCTCCGATCCGTGCTTCGGCTTCCGGTTCGGGGCTCTGGCCGCGCATCTCAAATCCGGCGGCGTTCTTGCCCTTCGGCGTCGCATCGGCCTGCGCCAGTTGTTGACCTTCCGGCAGCTTGAGCGTCGGGCTTCCGGCGATGATCCATTCGTGCCATTGCTTTTCGAGGTCGTCCACACCTTTGAAGCCGTATTGGGCCTGGATCGCTTTCTCCCAACCCCGCTGGTGCGCGTCGTTGAGGAATTTCAGGTAGCGGGCCTTGCCCCCCTTCTGGACCAGAAGGTCGGCCAGCGAGTACCCTTCGGCGTAGAGCGTCATGATGTCGGTCGGGTCCCTGGGATATTCCTTGAGGGCCAGCAAAGTCTTCAGCGGAATTCGCCGACGCGTATTCAGGACCTGCCGAACCGTCATCACCTGTCGTTTGCGCTCCGACTCGTGCTCGATCAACGTCGCGGCCCCTTCGTCGGCCCAGCGGGGAAGAGGGCGGCGGAAGTGACAGGCGAAGATCGTGTGACTGATCTCGTGCGGCAGCACCGAGTCGAGAATCCGTTCGAGCGAACCCTGAATCTGCATGTCCCAGCCGCAGACTTCATCCGGCCCGTTCTGAGACGCATGGAACGAAAACGTCGTCGCTCCACCGGCTCCGATCTGCCCGACTTTGACGAAGATGGGGCAGGGGGCGTACCACGGCAACAGCTCGTGCCCGAGCCACTCGATCGCGATCTCTTTGCGGTAAACTTCCGCCGCCTCGGCCACCTGCTTCGAGATTTCGGCCGACGGTGAGGTCACGACGAAATTCCGCGTGCGGACGGTGGCGCCATTATTCGGCCGACCGGCGGCAACGGAGCAGAGGGCGACCAGAACGAGCAGCAACCGACAGAGTCGAGCTTCCATGCTCCGGGAGTTCCTTCAGCAACAGGTCAGGATCAAGGTGACAGCCCCCTCGTTTCGAAGGACAAGGCAAAACTGAGACCAAACCGCTGATGTTTGCCGGAACTTCATCAGCTCAGGCCGACGAATCCAAGGCAACTCCCAGTGCTGCAATGACATGCGCTGTTCGATCGGATTTGCGCTCCGTGATTTTGTGTCACCGGCCCCGGTCACGTCTTTGTAAGACTTACATGTCGTTGCGAGGTCTGTGGGTGATCCCGCGCGTTCCCAAACAACTCCTATGCGAGCCAATCAACCCCTGAGAGCGTGTGAAAGTTGCGACTGAATAGACGGTCGCATGCAACAACCTGTGTTGGCTTCAGCCGACACGATACAACATCTCGTGTGGACTGAAGTCCACACTACAAACTTTCACGCGCTCTGAGCTCGACTTTTGCCATCTTCGATGGCGTGTTTTTTGGATCGGAACCGCTAAAGCAAAGGAAGCCGCCTTGCGAATCAGAGGGCCAGCGTGATCGT
>JAGVKR010000783.1 GCA_020050375.1 Planctomycetales bacterium | reverse complement strand
CGGGTTTCTTAATTAATTTTGAATTGTTGACACCCCGCCCCAACCCATGTCGTTAATATATTCAATTGAGAAGTTGGGGAAACCTGCGAAATGGCGTCGTCGGCGCCGAAGCCAATGGCAAAAGTCGAGCTAAGCTGGCGATGGTTTGGGCCACATTGCGGAACGCATCGGCGTCGCGTGGCGTCAATTGGAGTTCGGCGAGTGCGTGCTTGATGAGGGATTCCGCGAACCGGTCGAACCGCTCCGGCCGTGGTCCCTGTCTGTCGAGTTGCTTTTGCAGGTCTTCCCGGCTCGTTCCCTTGCACTCCGATTCAAGCTCCCGGATCGACGGCGGCGGAATCTCAATCGTGATTTCCGCAATCGGCCGCTTGCGGATCGTCGCCTCTATCTGCCGGGTAGTGCATTTGCACGCGCGGGACGGGGCAGCGAAGTTGCCGCACGGGCAGAGACGATGCTCGAACGTATCCAAGTGTCCGAAGCTTGCCGCAAGCGCGCGCAGCACCGTCTTCCCGGAATCTTTCGACCCCAGGAACAAGATCGAATGCGGGCCGGCCAGCGCCACCAGTAGCGCCCGCTTCCCCATTTCCTGCCCCTTGATTTCCACTCCCGGATCGGTCGCGGCCGTCGCCGCGCGGGTTCGCCGTGCGGTCTCGACTTTGACGCGGGCTGCCAATTCGGAAAACTGCGTTTCCGACAGTTTGAATAGGTCTCGCATGGTTTCTCCCGTCAGTTTGGATTCGTCACGTCTGCGTCAGTCCCGAACAAGCGCCCCGATTCCGGCACGGCGCGAAACTTGTACCCCTGCGCCCGCGCCTTGTCGTGTTGCAAGTGTCCCCGGATTCCCTCCAGGGCTTGGCGCAGGGTGAACGCCATAGCATCCCAGTAGGTTTCCCAGTTCCCGCCGGGGGCTTTTCAGTCGATTCGATAGCGTTGATACTCTCGCACGGTGTCCCCTCACTTCAAACATACGCCATGAACCGGCAATTACAAATGCGTTTCGTCACGATGCGCGCCGGCTGTCCGATGACGGAAACACGATAGACACGCGCCCGCGGCTTCATCAAATGCAGTTGGCCATTGACCTCCCGGACGTTGTACGTTCCGCCTTGCGTTTCGATATTTGCGCCCGCTCCGGCCGCGTCGATCATGGCTTGTGTCAAGGGCGCGAAACCCTGCGCCCGGTATTGATCGGACCTCCGGTAACATTGGGCGTTGTAGACCAGAGTTGACAGGGGATTCCCGCTATCGGGCGACGGGTCCACGCCGAGCCGGCTTTCCGCCAGCCGTTGCACGTCGGCATTATAGGGGTAGCTCCCGGCTTGCTCGATTTCGTCAATCAGGGAGATAATCCAATCGCTCTTTACGTTCCATCGGCTGTCGCGGTCCGCGTACCATGATGGTTCGATCAACGCGCGGCGGGTGTCCTCCATCGTGACAAGATGCAAGACGGGTTCCGGTTTGAAATCGGACATTTGAGTTTCTCCCCGAAGCGCGCGCAGACAGACGGCCCCTTGATCGTCGCCAGTCCGATCCGTTCCAAGCGCCGGGCCACGCGGACGGACACGCCGTCACGCCCCAGGGATAGGCTACACCCCGCGATTTTGGAATAGACGGCGGATTGCTCCGGCGTCAGGTCCGCCCGCTCGATGAGCTTGACGTTGCGATAGCACAGCGCCGCGCGCTAGGTCGTGTATCGCGCGTGCGGAGGGCCGAATGCCGGCCCGCGGAAATCGACGATGACCCGCACGTCTTCCCCGTGGGGGCCGGGCCGCACGGAGGGTATATCGACGTGCGACACGATTCCGACCGTTCCGGGGCGGAAAGAACATTCCGGCCGGCCGCCATAGTCGCTGTAATACGCTTCGACCGTTTCCAGACAGGTCACTTTGTCGCCCGGCTTGCAAGGGCATTTCGGCATGATGATATTCTCCCGGATGTTGAACAGTCCCGCGGCGTGGCAGACGTTCCAGCCGCGCCCGAAATCTGTTTCACGTCATGGCATCACTCCTTTCGTTGGTTGAAGAAATGCACGCTCAAACATACTCTAAGATTCAGCAATGTCAAATAAATCGCCAGAAAATTTTGCCGGCAGCCCACGGCTTGCCGGTGCAGGGGCAGGGGCCGTGCCGGGAGCAGGGGCACCCACCCTACCACCCCGGACCTCTGTGTAACCGTGCTCTATAACCGTCGAGATCGAACCATCGGAAAACCAAAATCCTCGTGACACCCAAAGGCGACACGGGGATTCAATTCTCCGTTGGAAAATCTCCGGCTCGGCCGGATCAGTGGTTGATGCGGATGAATCCGCATTTCTTGCAGCCCTCGCAACGGCAGGGAGGCGGATCGCCTTCGCGTTCGCCACGCCAGCGCCAGTGATCCTCGGCACCCATCAGGCACAGCCCATTCTCGCCACGGCGAATGGCGTCATCGGTCCGCATCACGAAGCGATTGAAGCTGGCGAGCACCTCGGCGGTCCTGGCCCCGGTCGATCGTATGATGGTTGAACCAGCCGCAGCGCCAGGTCTCGTTCCTCGGCCCCTTAACCGTGACCTTCCAACCATCGAGTTCGGGGCAGTCCTTCCTGAACCGGGTCAGGTTGTGATCGGACAGGGCCGCAATGATGTCGGCTTCGGTCGTGTCCTCCTTCGTCATCCAATTCATGCTCGACCCGTTCCACATCCGGCCCGCCGGTAGGCCCTCGAACCATCGCGACGGGTAGTCCTTGACCTTCTCGGGATCAACAATCGAGTGATGGAATCGGAAGGCGACGGGATAAATGGGGTAGGCGGGCTCGCCGTCGATCAGGTGAGGCATGGCGTCGGTCTCTGGAAAAGTTGCAAGCGCGCCGGGAACTAAGCTCGACTTTTGCCATCTTCGATGGCGTGTTTTTTGGATCGGAACCGCTAAAGCAAAGGAAGCCGCCTTGCGAATCAGAGGGCCAGCGTGATCGT
>JAGVKR010000705.1 GCA_020050375.1 Planctomycetales bacterium | reverse complement strand
CCGGCCACCAGGCGAGAAGATGATGGGGATCGGCGATTCCCAAGTAAGCGGTTCGCATGCCCCCTGCATAACACAGCCGAGCCGCCAGAGGGAATGACCGGAATATCAGAACCGACCAGGCAACCGCCGGGGGTAGGCCCCGGCCTGTTCGCTTCCGCTACTTCGGTGTGAAGTCACGGGGGAGCAAGAGTGGACCGTTGGGGTCCCCCACGGCCAAGGGTTGTTCTGGTCAATGAGCTAAGACCCCCACGGTTTGCCGCTGAGCGTCTGATACAGCTCCTTATGTTTCTCGACCCACATTTCCGGCGCCGACGCTTCCAGCTTGGCGCTGAGGTCGAACCGTTGCGACTTCTCGTCGAACGGGATTCTAAGCCAGTCGCGGCCGCAGACCACGATCAGGTTCCAAAGTTCCTGCTCCTGTTGGGGAGTCCGCTTGGCGACTTTCACCAGTTCGTCAAAGCGTCGCCAGGCCGGTCCGAACTCCCGCTCGGGAAAGCGCCTGGCGTAGGTGGTGTCGCCCCAGGCCTTGGCGAGCTCGAAGTCCACAGAAAAGAGGACCGCCTGGTCGTTGGTCGATTTAATTCCTCGTTTGTTGAACTCTTTGTCAATCGCCGGTTTGATCGCTTCGATCGTGGACTTGACTCGAGACATTCTCGAAAAGAGACGTTCGCCGAGTTCAACACGGCCCGTCGGCGTATGTTGCAGCGCTTCCAGCGTACTCGGTGTGGGCTTTTCTTTGGCCTGGCTGGGCCGAGGCCCTTCTTCGTCGTCGTCTTCGAAAATCTTTGGCCGACTGAAGTCGGGCTTTACGCGTTGACCTTCGTTCATTTTCTTGAGAAGGGGCGTTGCGCTGGCCGGCGTCTGCGGTCTCTGCTCAGCGCGGATCTCCGCGGGTTGATCGGAGCGTGGAGGTACTTCGGCCGCAACGTACGAGTGCTCAGAACGATCGAGCGCATGCGAGGGGGGTGTCTGTCGACGCGGTCTAAACTGTCGGCGGACCATCCAGTCCACGTCGCGAATGGATTCCTCGTAAGGCGCCAGGAACAGAGGGAAACGTTCCGGCAGGCGCAACTCGTACGGCTGCACAATCCAGACTGCGGCCCCAGCGGCAGCAAGGCCGATGACCACGTGTCGAATGTCCAGGATTCGGTGGATAATCCACATGAGTGTTCGCGCGATCGCGGCGTGATTAGGCGCCGCATCGAATGCGGCTCACCAGCCAACCCATCGGGGGATCAGCGGCTGACGGATTCCCAGGATTTTCCAGTGAGGATACGGTACGCTTCCTTAATCATCTGCACTCTGACCTCGGGAGCGGTCTTCGGCAACTGTGCGTCCAAGTCGAATCGTTTGGACGTTTCATCGTAGGGAATTTGTAGATCTGCGCCGCAGGATTCGACCAGCGACCACATCTGATCCTCTTGTTCTCGCGTCCGGTTTGTGCGCTTCGCGAGTACCGTGAACTCCTTATATGCCCCATCAAGTGCTTGAAAATAGAGGTTAGCGCGCCAGGCATCCCACAGTTCGGGACTTAAGCGTGCTCTTAAAATATCCGTTAGATTCAAGTCGGGTGGCCGGTCCTTTCGAAGGTGTTCGGAGCCTTTATAGAGTTCCTTGCGAACTACTTCAGTTCCCGCGTCACGGATCGCATTGAACTCGGACCTGGCCTTGAACAGCCTCGCAAATAGGAGTTCGCCGAGTTCGACACGCTCCTGCGGGGTGTACGGTCGCACCGGTCTCGGGGACAAACCGAGGTTCTGCCGAATTTTCGCTTCCGCATTCCAGAGCTGTGGTTCGTACTGATCCAGCGGCGCCGGTAAATAGTCCGGTACTCGCAGTTCGTACGGTTGCACGATCCAGACGGCCGCCGCCGCAGCGGCCAGCCCGATGAACACGTGACGGATATCCAGGATTCGACGGATCAGCCACATCGCAGACTCCGACGGATTCGAGAAGCATCGACATTTTGTTCGGTGGACCGTATCATTTCCTCGATCCCACTGTGCCCGCCGAGTGGCAAAAACCAAGGTGGACCTGACCTCGCCCCCGGGCAGTCAATAATAAGGGGGCATCGCTTTTTCCGGTCTGTGGCAGCTTGCGGTGTTGAGGGGGCGCGCATTGTTCGGTGGCGGTCAGCGACGCGGTTGAATGGCGTCGAGGCGAAGCTGAAGTTCCTTGATGATCTGTTTGGCCCGTTCGGAAGTGGCCTGCGCTTCTGCCATGCGAAGTTTTTCCTGAGCTTCAATCACGTGACGATTGGCCGCAAGCAGCGCCTGCCGAACTCGTTCATCGGACTCGTCCTTGAGCCGGATAGAATCTTTCGCGACCTCGCGCTGCAGTTCGTGCAGCAATTCCTGTTGCCGGCGGGCCGCGACGACCCCCAAGCTCTCCATGGTGGGAGGGACTGACTTCGCCGCGGTCTTGAGATCTTCCAAGCTCTGCCGTTGCGTTGCGAGCAGCGCTTTTCGATCGTTAAAGCCTTCACGCAGTCCTTCTATTACGAGGTCGTTTTTTACGTCGTACGCCAATCCGAAGGTGGGGTCAGACAGTGCCTTGTCGCACGTCTTGCGATACCGTGCGATCACCACGCGGCCGTTCTCGATGTCTACGGGGAGGAGCAACGGCCAGTCGCGCATGAACAAGAACGTGTCCACGAGCGACGGCCGTGCTGCAATTCGGCGTCCCAATTCATTCGTCTCCAGTTCCTTGACCTCGTGCGCGAACTTTGCCTGCTCTGCAATTAGATCTTCGAGGATGGTCGAATAGCTTTCGAGCTTTCGTCGCGTCAGTTCCCACACCGACTGTTTCGAAAGATTCTCCAGTTGGCGGTTGACTTTCGAATTGCGCCTGGCCAATCGTTCCAAGAATTCTCGTTCTTCATCCTCCTCGCGGTCGGCCGTGCTCATGGTCCAGACGGGGAATCGCCAATCGGCAAACAACGCCGCAACTCCCGCGACGACCGCGAACAGCACAATCCACAAGAGGATCGTGGGTTTTCCGAGAATGACCTCGTCGGTACGAGGATTCAACGGAGGGCTTGTGTGGGAAGGTGATGGTTCCATGATTTCTCTCGACTTCATGGGGGAGAAGCGGAGGGTCCGCGTTTGCGTCGCGCCTTGCGTTTCGCCCGACGTTGTTCTTCTTCCCGTTGCACCTCGTCGGTAATGCGGTCCAGGTCCATTTCTGACGCGGGAGCAAGCTCTTCGTCCGCGTCGTTCTCGTCATTGGACAAGGAGTCGGGCTTGACGATTATGGCGCCACCGACGGCCTTAATGACGGTGTCGGCAATTGTTGCGACGACGGTCCGTGCGTCTTGGCTGGGCCATTCTTGGTCCACCCGCTCCTCATACTTCCCTCGGGGAATATGATAGACCGAATCCATGACGAAGGGCATGCCTCCGAACTGTGCATAACCTTCACCCCGACGCACGCAGGTGATGTTGCGACCGGGTGCGTCGGTGGCGAGCAGGATGTCATTGATCGTCAGGCGATAGCCGCGCTGTTCGCTCACGCTGACTCCTCTCTCGGCGTAACCAAACAGCCCTCGAATAAATCCCCAGCCTCGCACGGCGTACATCGTTTCGCCGCCGGTGTGGATCAGATCGTCAATGTCGGCCTGATTGCCGGCGCCGTACACCTGGCGAAAACGTGTATTGGCCCGGACAGCCGAAATGAGGTCGCTGCCGACTGCATCGAGGTCGGACAACGATTGATTGGACAAAATGCAGCCAATCCCCATGCTGCGGGCCTGCTGCAGGAACAACTCGACGTTTTTGGAGACGATTCGCTGAAACTCGTCGACGATCAGATACACCGGGGTTCGGTCTTTGCGATGTGCCTGGGCAGCAGCGAGCAAAGAATAGAGAAAAATCCGAGCAATCTCAGCCGTGCTGGAAACCCCGGACGCGGGGGGGAGCGCGACGTACAGGGCTTGGGGCTGGGAGAATATTTGGTCGAGGTCGATCGCATAGTCCAGCACAAGTTGCGGCGTCCCTTGTGAGCGACAAGCATTGAGTGCCCGAATGTTTCGCAACCGACGGATCGACGATGTGACGTTCGTGCCGGCTTTCTTCGTTTCGGCAGCGATGGGAAAGTGGGCGATGCCCGCGAGGATCGATTCAAGCTCTGCCAGGCTTTGGATCTCCGGATGTTCCTCCAACGCGTGCAACAGCACCTCGTAATTCGCATCGCCGAAGTATTTGCGGCCGTAGTCGGTGCCGTATTGCAGGCCTAAAGCGGCGGTGAGGATGTCCGCGCGCTGAGCCGGCGAGAGCTTGGGCATGAAGCTCTGTGCCAGCGGGTTGAACGCGAACGAAGAGTGGCCGACGACGGTCGTGAACCACCGGAATGGATAGGGCTTCTCCGAGCGCTTCGTTAGCTCGTCCGCTTCGTGCTTGAGCGATTCGAAAACGAATTGATCGTCGGCCTTCAAGTCAATGACGATAATCGAGCAATCACTGAACCGCATCAGTTGCGTGATGAGCGGCATGAGGCCCATGCTCGTTTTGCCCGCCCCGGAATCCCCCAAAACGTGCGCATGTTCTCGAAACACTTTCCGAGGGACCAGAATGGGGGTGTCGTCGCTGCTGTTCGTGCCCAGAAAGATGCTGTCTTTTTCGATCCCGTCTTTAGAGCCATGCACCCGGGCGACCAGCAATTCCCAGTTATCCGTGGAAAGAATCCGGCGGCGCTGTTCGGAGCCGAACAGGGATTCTGCACCGGCCAACACCCGGCCCGAGATCCCAAAGGCGATCGATAAGGCGGCGGCCAGGATGACCGAACTCGGAATGAGCACTTCGAGGGAGATGACGCCGAGCTTCCAACAGAAATTCCGCAGCATTTCGCCGAACCGCTTGTTGGCGTCCGCTTCTCGCTGAGCCCGCTCCGCAGCTGCCTTTTCGGCCTTCTCAGAGACGATTCGTTCCTGGAGATATTGCTCCGCTTTATCCGGCGGAAGTTTTCTGACGTATTTCCGCTCGTCCTCGGAAAGTTTGGGAAGCGGCCCTTGCTCTTCTTCGCGCTTCCGCTCTAGCCATCCTTCTCGTGAGCCGCGTTGGATCGCGTCGGCGATCGCACTCATGGAGGCATTCTGAACAATCCATTGCGCGAAAAAATCGGCTGTCACGGAAGTTTCAAGCTGCAGGCCGACCCAAACGCAGGCCCACGCAATCAGAGTTCCGATCAGCAGACGCCGCCGCGTGGCGCAGCTTCCGCGGGGATCCTGATGGACGCCCACTCCGGGCGTGTCGAGCCGGTTGTAGTTGCACCATTCCACCAATGCTCGAAAAAATGCTCGGGCACGAGTGCGAAGGGAATACGGCTGCCGACCGTACAGCGGCGCGATCAGCCGCTCGTGGGCCACCGATGCCAGGAGTGAAAAGGCGACGATTTTCAGAAAGACTTTGGTGACCGCAAAAAAATCACCATGCCCGTAATGCTCGGCGACCGGGCGCGCGATCAACCATCCCGCGACGGGGATCGAAATCCAGCTCAAGAGATGGAACTCGGCCCCGCGCAGCGGGCGAAAGGGAGAAAACCAACGCCAGCGCAGCGCCCGGCGAGTCGCGAGGGCCGTTTCGCGCGGAACCGGCGCGGCGGATTTGAGGGAGACGTAACTCGTAAGGAGTGATTCCGCGAAGATCCAGCTGCCGAGCAGCGCGACCAGCGCGGCAGCGAAGGCGAAGGGAACGTCGCGCACCACCGAGGCTAAAATCGGCAACAGTGCGGCAGCCACCACGCAGGCGAGCAGCAGGGACCAACGACCGACAAATCCGAAAACGACGAACCCGGCGGCGACGATCAAGACCAGCGTGTTGAGCCCCCCGTGCAAGTACGGGAACGGCACCAAATGCGCCGTCCAGCCCAAGAGCGGTGCGACGAGGGCCGCGACAAAAATCAAGGCCCCGGTGCTCCGGCGCGTTTTCTCCGGCGGGGACTGGTAAACCGGGTAATCCAGTTCGACGCCTGAAATATCCTTCGGAAGGCGGTCGACCTGGAGGGGATTATCGCGCGACTGAGCTCGACTTTTGCCATCTTCGATGGCGTGTTTTTTGGATCGGAACCGCTAAAGCAAAGGAAGCCGCCTTGCGAATCAGAGGGCCAGCGTGATCGT
>JAGVKR010000453.1 GCA_020050375.1 Planctomycetales bacterium | reverse complement strand
TGGGATCTGAAGCCCGAGGCGCCGGCTGAGATTCGTGGCCCGTACCAGCCGATTGCGACGGCGGTTCCGGGCATGCAGATCAGCGAGCTGAATCAGCGGCTGTCGATGCTCACCGACCGGTTCACGCTCATCCGCTCGATGACGCATATCGGCAACATCAGCAACCATTTCGACGCGATGCACCACTGCCTGAGCGGGCAGGCCGATGCGCCCCTCGACTCGCCGTACATCGGCTCGATTCTCGCGAAGGTCCGACCCAACCAGCGGACGATTGCCTCGTACGTCTGGCTCATCAAGTGCGTTGGCGACCCGGTTTTCTGTGCCCCGAATATCGGGACCGCGGGGCATCTGCCGATGACCCACAGCCCAATGTTTGTCGGCTCGGCCTCCAATCATCCGGCGATGCCCGGTTTCAAAGCGCCGGAAGAATTGCTGCCGGCGGTGGCCCCCGAGCGGATGCACGATCGGCGCCGGTTGCTCAGTGGTCTGGATCCGGCCGATGACGGCTGTCGGGCGAAGAAGGACTGGCAGGACCTGCACGGCCGGGCGTTCGAGCTGGCCAGCGGCGCCGAGGGGCGCAAGGCGTTCGAGCTGGAACGCGAGCCCGCGACAGTTCGCGATCGATACGGCATGCACGCCTTGGGGCAAAACCTGCTTCTGGCGCGGCGGCTCGTCGAGGCTGGTGTCGGATTCGTCACCGTCAACGGCTGGACCGGACCGGCTCCCGGTGAGAAACTCGGGGGGCCTCCCAGCTCGAGCTGGGACATGCACGGCGGCGAGATGGGAATGGGGAACGCCTTTGGCTCCGGGTCGTATGGGATGGGCTGGTGCCTGCCGCGGCTTGACGAAGCCCTCTCGGCACTGCTCATTGATCTCTAAGAGCGGGGGCTGCTCGAAAGCACGCTGGTCATCGTCACCGGAGAATTCGGCCGCACGCCGCGCATCAACGCTCTCGGCTCCAATAGCCCCGGCCGTCAGCACTGGCCGAGTTGCTATTCGTCGATCATCGCCGGGGGCGGCATTCGCGGGGGGGCGGTCTACGGCGAGTCGGACAAGATCGGGGCGTACGTGAAGGATCGCCCGGTCCGCCCACAGGACCTCGGCGCCACGATTTATCACTCGCTGGGGGTCCCTCTCGATCTGCGCCTGGGCAAAGACGGCTTCACCCGCCCCATCAGCTCGGGTCAGCCGATTCTGGAACTGTTCGGGTAAGGAACGTGGCAGCCTGCGCCGCGCTTCGTTGAGGTTCGCAGTCCCGTAAGGGCACTGAGCACTCAGCGCGTGTGAAAGTTTGTAGTGTGGACTTTAGTCCACACGAGATGTTGTCTCGTGTCGGCTAAAGCCCACACTACAGGTTGTATGCGACCGTCTATTCAGTCGAAGCTTTCACACGCTCTCAGTACCGAGCACCCGGTTCGTTCTTTGCCGGTGGCGCGGACCATTGCTTTCCCTTCAGCGAAGCGACACACTGCCGCGTGGTTGCGATCGATCGTGCGCCGCACTTCTTCCGTTCCTTCCTGAAAGCCCAAACAAAACATGGCGGCAGAGCACGGCGGTCCGGGCGTCAACGACATCGGTCTCGTTCGCGGTGGTCCTTCGCACCGCTTGGCGCAGATGTTCGGGTTTGGGCATCCAACCGGTCCGAAGCGGCTGTTACGGGTCGTGCTCCTGGCGCTCGTGACATGGGCTCCCTTGGCCGTGCTGTCGCTCATGGCCGGGCACTTCGTCGCCGGAAGCGTCAAGAAGCCGTTCCTGCATGATCCCGAAGTTTCGGCCCGATTCCTGTTTGTCCTTCCCTTGCTGGAGCTGGCCGAAATCGTGGTGGCCCTCAGTCTGGCCGTTCAGGCGCGGCACTTCCTCGAAAGAGGCGTCGTTCCCGAGCGTGAGCGGAAGCGACTCGAAGCGGCGCAGATCGATGGGCGGCGGATGCGCGATTCGATGTTCATCGAAGGGGTCATCCTCGTCGCGTCGTACACGCTTTCGCTCGTGACGCGCGTCGTATTGGGTTTCACTGCGGGAGCTTCGAGCTGGGAGGGAATGGGGGCGGCGATGACGGCCGCCGGCTGGTGGTACACGCTCGTCAGCCTGCCGATTCTTTATTTTTTTCTCCTGCGCTGGGTGTGGGTCTTTCTCTTGTGGGGCCTGTTTCTGTTCCGCGTTTCGCGCCTCGACCTCGAGCTGACGCCCACCCATCCCGACCGGACGGGGGGCTTGGGTTTTGTCGGATGGGGGCTCGCCAGTTTCGCCGTCGTCGTGATGGCCTTTTCGGCGGTCTGCTCGGCCGGATTCGCCGACGAGATTCTGCATCGCGGTCAGTCGCTGGACAGCCTGAAGTATCACGTGATCCTGTTCGTTGTCGTGGCCCTGTTGATTGTCCACGCGCCGCTCCTCGCATTCGCCAGCAAGCTGTCGCATTGTCGGCTCACGGGACTGCTCGAATTCGGCGCGCTGGCCTGGCGCCACGACCAGGCCTTCGACGAGAAGTGGATCAAAAACCGCTCGCCAACAATCGACGAAAGCCTGCTCGGCAGCGCCGACATCCAATCGCTGGCTGACATTGCGATGTGTTACGAGCATGTGGAGCGAATGTGGCCGATCCCGTTCGACACAAAGGCCTTTGCCGTTCTGGTCCTCGCCGCGCTCCTCCCGATGATTCCGCTCCTGGGGACGCAGATCCCGCTCAGCGAGATCTTCATGAAGCTCGGCGAACTGCTGGTGTGAAGGGAAGAATCGGGGACCAGGGACCGGGGAACGGGGACCTGGAGCGAGCAGGAACCGAGCTGGCGGACATTTTGTCTTTCCGGGTCCCCGGTCCCAGTTCCCCGGTCCCCTCCGCCGG
>JAGVKR010000796.1 GCA_020050375.1 Planctomycetales bacterium | reverse complement strand
TCGGCCACCGCGATCGCCGCCAAAACTCCAGCGGGGGAAGTTTGGCATTTTCGGAATCTGATCGGGATGCGTCTCGGCGTACTTCCGCAAAAGCGCCCGCGGTTGTTGATCGACCGGCAGACGCAGGATCTCCCCCTGCTCCACTCCACTGAGCTTGGCGAAGAATTCGACGAGAACCTCTTCCGTCGGCTTCACGGACTCGATCTCGGCCCAGATGCCGGCATAGATCAACACGTTCAAATTTCGGACACGTTCGGGAGAACTGCCCTTCGCCACACGCTTTCGCATTTCGGGATCACTGATGGCAGCCATCAACTCCTCAAGCATCGGCTGCGATGGAGAAAACAGGAGGGGCAAAGCGCGTTCTCCGCCGGTTTGCCGAGCCGATGCCAATTCGAGGATCGCAACCTGACGCGCCAGCCCCTTTTTGTCGCCGAGCTTCTCCAATTGCTGCGTCTGCTCCGTTGTCCGCAGCTTTTGCCCGCGAAGATGCTTCTCGACGACGCCGAGAACGGCATCCAGATCCATCGGGCTGAGCCCACGGCGGTTGGCGCCGCGCCGCGTCCACGACTCGGCGCGATCCTGCTGCTCTTTCATCATCGTGCGGACGAGAGCCGCGCGGCGGTCGGGCGCCGACTCGCGATGCAGGTCTTCGCGCTCGCCGGGTGAGAGCGGCTCGAGAAAATCGAGATATTCCTTCATGGTCCGTTGCAGATCGGGGTCCTTCTGCAACTCGCGATCGAGCTGACGGAGCTTGTCCTGCTCGCCCGCAGGCAACAGGCGAAATTTCTCGAAGTCGCTCTTGAGCCGCGTCCGTTCGGACTCGGTCATGGCGGCGATTTTTTGCCGCGCGTCCTCGCGATCATGTGGGGTGGCCGGCTCGGCATGGGCAATTTCGGCGCGGAGGGCGAGCGCCGTGAAGCAGAGCGCCGATGAAAACAGCGCCCGGATCGCGTTTCGCGTAATGCGGCCTTGCGGATTACTTTGCCGGTTCATTCTGTTCCACCAGCGTCCGATTGTCCTTGAGGGTTTTCAGGAACTCGACATCGCCGACTTCAATGTAGTCATCCAGGTTGGCAATGATGTTGAAATCGTCGAGGAGCTGCTCGGTGGGGTTGGGGATCAGGCGCGTGGCCTGGAAGCCCAGCACTCCCGCGCCGATCAGGAGGACGCCCCAGATCGAAAGCGCGATGGCACGGCTGACGCTCTTCGCAGCGGCATGGTCGAGGAGCGAAGCTTTCGGCGACTCGGCCGCCCGAATCGATGAGAGCGTCTTCCGCGTGAACTCCTCCGACGCCTTGACGCCAGGGAGGACGTTCATCAGGTCCCAGGTGCGCGAGAGCATGTCGACGTCGTGACGGGCGACGACGCTTTCCGCGAGCACCTGCTCGATATTTTGAGTGGCCGAGTCATCCAGCTCGCCATCGAGATAGGCGACGAGGTTCTCGCGCTGTTCGGCACTCAAGCGGGTCATTTTGGCCATGCGAACGACTCACTCGGAAACAATCGATCCCAGCACTCCCTGCTTCACATAAGGCTCCAGCTTCTCGCGCAGATTGTCGCGGGCCCGCGACAACAGCGACTTCACCGCCGCGGGGGTCTTGTCGAGCGCCACGGCGATGTCGGCGTAACTCATTTCTTCGAACCTGTGCAGCAGCACCGCCAGTCGTTGATCTTCGCTCAGCGTCGCCAGCGCCGATTGAACAACTGCGCACATTTCACTTTTGTCGGCCTGCCGGGTCGGCATCATTCCCGACTTGTCGGCCAGCAGACGTTCGCCGGGGCGGGGCCCCAGCGGCCCCGAATCACTGACGTTCAACGCCGTTTCGCGCCGTCGCCCCGTGTCGCGCCGCAGATTGCTGGCCAGGTTGTTGGCGATCCGAAACATCCATGTCGAAAACTTGGCAGTCGGCTCGTATCCGTGCCGTGCGCGATAAATCCGAAAAAAAACCTCCTGCGCCAGGTCTTCCGCCGCGTCCTGATCCTGCAACAGGTGGGTGAGGACGCCGACGAGCCGATCCTGGTAGGTCGTCACCAGTTGGTTGAACGCGGTCTGATCGCCGGCCTTCGCGCGGAGCATGAGCCGAACGTCGGGGTCGAGCAAGACCGGATTCTGATCGCTGCCGTTCTGTTTCACGTCGTTCGAGCGAAGGCGGCCAATGCACCGAATCACACAGATTAAACCCCACCGGGGACGCAAAGTTTCTGTGCGTTGTTTCGGCTATGGCATCACCCGTAGTGTAACGTTAGCATACAGTTGTGGGGAGGGGATGGACGGGTCGGTCGCGCGTCGAAGCGTGCGGCGCACTTTGTGATGGGAACGTGCAGCCGTCGGGTGAAGCGTGCGGGCTTGAGACCTGATGCTCGAGACTTGAAGTGCCAGTCGACACTCAAGTCTCACGCCTCAAGCCCCGTCCGATCGGGGATCGTCGCACGAAGCGTGTCGCACGCCCGTGTGTGGTTGGCCCACGAAATCGTCATGTGTCGCAAATCACACCGATGGCGCTCTCTTCCTTGCCGCTCAGTTACTGCTCGAACGTCCATCCGGGGCGATCGCTCGCCGAAGTGGAGCAGGGCCTCGACCAGTATCTGGTGCCCGTGCGGGCGAATTACGGCGCGCCGCTGACGGCGGGGCTGTGGCTGGCGGCGCCGGTCAT
>JAGVKR010000428.1 GCA_020050375.1 Planctomycetales bacterium | reverse complement strand
TCGAAACTGTGGCGGCCCCGCAGTTGCGAAAGGGGGACGTCGTGCTGGTGGAAGCGGGAGAATCGATTCCCGCCGACGGCGAAGTGGTCGAAGGAGTGGCTTCGGTCGACGAGAGCGCGATCACGGGCGAAAGTGCGCCGGTGATTCGCGAGAGCGGGGGCGACCGCAGCAGCGTGACCGGCGGGACGCGGGTCCTCTCCGACTGGCTGATCGTCCGCATCTCCACCAACCCGGGAGAGACGTTCCTCGATCGGATGATCGCGCTCGTCGAAGGAGCGAAGCGGCAGAAAACGCCGAACGAGATTGCCCTCGATATTCTGCTCGCCGCCCTCACGATCATCTTTCTGCTGGCGTGCGCGACGCTGTTGCCGTTCTCGCATTATGCGGTCCAGGCGGCGGGGCAGGGGACCGTAGTGACGGTCACTGTCCTCATCGCGCTTCTGGTGTGTCTGATTCCCACCACGATCGGGGGATTGCTCTCGGCGATCGGCATTGCCGGGATGGATCGGATGATTCAGGCGAACGTGCTGGCGATGTCGGGGCGAGCTGTCGAGGCGGCCGGCGACGTCGACGTGCTGCTTCTCGACAAAACGGGGACGATCACGCTGGGGAACCGGCAGGCGGTGGCGTTTATTCCCGCGCCGGGAGTCGCCGTCGAAACGTTGGCCGACGCGGCGCAGTTGGCGTCGCTCGCCGACGAAACCCCCGAAGGGCGGAGCATCGTGGTGCTCGCCAAGGAGAAGCACGGCCTGCGCGGCCGCGAGATCGAGCCGCTCAAGGCGACGTTCGTGCCGTTCACCGCGAAGACGCGAATGAGCGGCGTCGATTTCGAGGGCCGCGCGATTCGTAAAGGGGCTGCCGAGGCGATCCGGCAGTACGTCCAGGGGCGACACGGAGATGCTCCCGGCGCCGTGCGCGAAGCGGTTGAACGTGTCGCCCGCGAGGGAGGGACGCCGCTCGTCGTTTCCGAGAACGAGCGAGTCTTGGGAGTCATCGAGCTCAAGGACATTGTCAAAGGGGGGATCCGCGAGCGCTTCGCCCAATTGCGGCGGATGGGAATCAAAACAGTGATGATTACGGGGGACAACCAGCTCACGGCCGCCGCGATCGCCGCTGAAGCGGGGGTCGACGATTTTCTGGCGGAAGCGACGCCGGAAGCGAAGCTCAAACTGATCCGCGCGTATCAGACGGGGGGCCGACTGGTGGCCATGACCGGAGACGGAACGAACGACGCTCCCGCCCTGGCGCAGGCCGATGTCGCGGTCGCGATGAACACCGGCACGCAGGCGGCCAAAGAGGCGGGGAACATGGTCGATCTCGACTCCAACCCCACCAAACTGCTGGAGATCGTCGAGATCGGCAAACAACTGTTGATGACGCGCGGGGCGCTGACGACCTTCAGCATCGCCAACGATGTCGCGAAATATTTCGCGATCATCCCGGCCGCGTTCGCCGGCACATATCCGACGCTGGCGCGGCTCAACGTCATGCGGTTGGCGACGCCGGCGAGCGCGATTCTTTCGGCCGTCATCTTCAACGCCGTGATCATCATCCTGCTGATTCCACTCGCTCTGCGCGGCGTCAAGTACCGGCCGGTCGAGGCGGCGACGCTGCTTCGCGACAACTTGTTGGTCTACGGGGTGGGGGGCCTGATCGTGCCGTTCGTTGGCATCAAGCTGATCGACGTGCTGCTCGTAGCGCTGCATCTGGCGTGAGGGGCGAGGATTCAGGATTCAGGATTCAGGGGTCAGGAGAAGGAGGTTTCGACATGTTGGCACAGCTTCGGCCGGCGGTGGTTGTTTTCTTGTTGCTGACGATGCTCACAGGGGTGTTGTATCCGCTCGTGGTGACTGGCGTGGCGCTGGTGGTGTTTCCGGACCAGGCCGCGGGGAGCTTGATCGTTCGCGACGGAAAGATCGTCGGGTCTTCGTTGATCGGGCAGCCGTTCGACCAGCCGCGCTATTTTTGGAGCAGGCCGTCGGCGACGACGCCCCCCTATAACGGCGCGGCTTCCAGCGGCTCGAACCTGGGACCGGTGAATCCGGCTCTGCTCGACGCCGTTCGGTCGCGAGTCGATACGATTCGCGAACGGCATCCGGAAAAGTCGGTGCCGGTTCCCGCCGATCTCGTAACAACTTCGGCCAGCGGGCTCGACCCGCACATCACCCCCACTGCGGCCGAGCTTCAGATCCCCCGAGTTGCACGCGAGCGCCGGTTGCCGGAAGATCAGGTGCGGGAGCTTGTCCGCCGACATACGGAGGGGCGCACGTGGGGCCTGTTGGGGGAGCCGCGCGTGAATGTGCTGACGCTGAATCTGGCGTTGGATGACCGGCGCTGAATCACTCGGGGGGCACGCCTGATTTCTGACAAGATGGTCCGGAGGGATTAACCCCCCGGCTCGCGGGGTGCGGATCGAATCTTACACAATGAACGACGAGCGACCGGATCCTGATGCTCTCCTGGCGCGGGTCGAAGCGGAAGAGAACAGCGCCCGCCGCGGGCGTCTGAAAATCTTTTTCGGCGCGGCTCCCGGCGTGGGCAAAACTTACGCCATGCTCGAGGCGGCGCGGAAAGAGGCCAAAGATGGCGTGGACGTCGTCGTCGGCTATATCGAGCCGCACGTCCGGCAGGAGACACAGTCGCTGGTGCTCGGGCTGGAGGTCCTCCCGAGAAAGAGCTTGGAATACCGCGGTGCGTCGTTGCAGGAGTTCGATCTGGAAGGAGCGCTGGAACGCCGGCCGACGATTCTTCTGGTCGATGAGCTGGCGCATTCGAACGCCGAGGGTTGCACGCATGCCAAGCGCTGGCAGGACGTCGAGCAGCTCCTCCACGCGGGGATCAACGTCTACACGACGCTCAACGTGCAGCATCTGGAGAGCCTGAACGACGTGGTGGCCCGGATCACGCGGGTCATCGTTCGCGAGACCGTGCCCGATTCGGTGTTTGACGCCGCCCATGAGGTGGAACTGGTTGACCTGCCTCCCGAAGACCTGATCGAACGGCTGCGCGAAGGGAAGGTGTACGTACCCGGCCAGGCGGCGCGGGCCCTCGAGCATTTCTTCCGCCGCGGCAATCTGTTCGCCTTGCGCGAGCTGGCGCTGCGGCGAACGGCCGAACGGGTCGGAGCCCAGGTCCGCGATTATCGCCGGTCGATGGCCATTCCGGCGACGTG
>JAGVKR010000259.1 GCA_020050375.1 Planctomycetales bacterium | reverse complement strand
TTCCCCAGGACGACTACTACGCGCTCGCCGGAATCTTCAAAAGCACGAAGACGATGGAAAATTTTCGAGTCGTCGCTCGCTGGCAGGAGAAACCGCTCGCGAGCCCCGAAGCGGTGCGGCATCGAGACGCGCATCAACAGCAGATCGACACCGGAAAGGCCGGGATCGCCGCGGCTGTCCAACAAGCGAACGACGCATTATTGACCGACGTTCGGCAGCATTCGGGACGATACCTGCTCGCCGCAATCGCCCGCGAGCAACTCGAAGAGCTGGTGAAGCAATCCCAGCCGCGCGGCCCCGACCCGGCGACGAAGGACCTGCCGGGCGCCGTTCTGATCGAGGCCGAAGACTTCGTCCGGGGCAACGTCCTGAAAGATCGGGAAAACTACGGCAAAGAGATCGGCGTGCTGGTGAACCAGGGAGAGCAACCGAACTTCGCCGAGTACGAAGCGACAGGCGACGCGGCGGGCCTCTATCAATGCGAGTTGCGGTACGCGGCCGCCGAGGCGCGGCCGACGAAGCTGTCGATCAACGGCCGACTGGTGAAAGCCGATGCAGCGCGGCGCGTGACCGGCACGTGGTTTCCGGATTCGCAGACGTGGTTCGTGGAAGGGTTCTTCCCGCTGCAGGCCGGCAAGAACGTCTTGCGGCTGGAGACGCCCGGAGTGTTTCCTCACTTCGACAAGCTGCTGTTGACGCCTCTCCGCAACACGGCGCTCGAACCGCTGCTCGCCTCCGCGGGCGGAACGGCCGGTGACGGCGACGTGAAGACCGAGTTTGTCGCCCAATGGTCGGCGTATCTCCCAAAGACGCGGACCGATCCCGATTCGCCACTCGCCCTCTGGAACGAACAGGTCGCCCGCGCATTTCCCCCCCTTAGCAAGGGAGGGCCAGGGGGGGGCGCGCCGCCCGTCAAAAACGCTCCTCCGCCAACTCCACCATCCGATTCCCCGACCTCCCGCGCGCTGCGCGAACTTTTGCTGGCTGATCCCGCGCCAAAAACGCTCACCGAACTTGCCGCGCGCTACGAACGGCTTTTCACCGAAGCGGACCGAGCGTGGCGGGAACTGAAAGCCACCGAGGCGGGCAAAGAGGCACAGGCACTCCCCGATGCAGCGCGCGAGTCGTTGCGGCAGGTGCTTTACGACGCGAAGGGACCGCTGACGGTTCCCAAGAACGCCGAGGAATATTTTTCCGCCGCCACCGCCGCCAATCTCAAGACCCGTCGCGAAGAACTCAAATCGCTGGAAGCGTCGCTGCCCAAGCTTCCCGAGGCGATGGCCGTCTCTGATGGAAAGCCAGAAAACCTGCGCGTTCACCTGCGCGGCAGCCATCTGACGCTGGGACAGGAAACACAGCGCGGCTTCCCGCGAATTATCGCACGGGAAGCGCCGCTTTTGCTCGACGACCAGCAGAGCGGCCGGCTGCAGTTCGCCGAGTGGCTCACCGCGCCGCAAAATCCGCTGACGAGCCGCGTGATCGTCAACCGCGTCTGGCTCTGGCACTTCGGCGAAGGTCTCGTCCGGTCCCCTGACAACTTCGGACGCCTGGGAGACCGACCGACCCATCCGCAACTCCTCGATCATCTGGCCTCCGAGCTGGTTCGCCGCGGCTGGTCGCTCAAGGCCCTGCACCGCCTGATGATGCTCTCGGCCACGTACCAGATGAGCACTGCGTCCAACGAACAATCGGCTGCCGCCGATCCCGAGAACCGTCTGTGGGGGCGTATGAACCGCCGCCGGCTGGAAGCCGAAGCGATTCGCGACGCGATTCTCACCGTGGCCGGCACGATCGACTTCACGATGGAGGGGACATTGCTCCCCACCGGCAACCGGCAGTACGTGACGAGCACGGCCAGCGTCAACCCGGCCGTTTACGATTCACCGCGGCGCTCGATCTATCTTCCCGTCGTTCGTAGCGCCCTATACGAGGTGTTTCAGGCGTTCGACTTTGCCGACCCCAGCACGCTCAACGGCAAGCGCGACAGCACGACAGTGGCGCCGCAGGCGCTGTTCATGCTCAACAGCGGTTTTGTGTTGCAGCAGACCAAGTCGCTTGCCACGAGGCTCTTAGGCGAAAGCGAGCTGGACGACGCCGGGCGGATCCGCCAACTTTATGAGGAGAGCCTGTCGCGCCGGCCGACCGACCGCGAAACCGACCGCGGCCTCGACTTCGTGACCCGCTATGCCGAGGCCGGCGCGGCCCGGCAGCTCTCCCCCGAAGAGAGTCGCCTCCGCGCCTGGCAGGCCTTGTGCCGCACGGTTCTGGCGTCGAACGAGTTCGTGTATATCGAGTGAAGCATCATGTCGACCGGCATCATCAATTTTGTCGATCACGCCCGCGTCCCGTCGGACGTGTTCAGTCTCGATGGCTTTCGGGCATGGGCGCATTCCACCGCGTACCCCGATACGGGGAGTATCTCCTACGTCAAAGGAAACATCGAGATCGACATGAGTCCCGAAGAGTTGTTCAGCCATAACTCGGTGAAATCCGACCTTTACATCGATTTCGGGACGTTGAATCGGCGATTGAAGCTGGGTCGGACGTTTGTCGATGATGCGTTCTTCGTCAATCAGAAGGCCGGACTGGCGACGGAACCGGACCTGCTGTTTTGCAGTTTTTCTTCGATTCGCAGTGGTAAAGTCAGCTTTGTCTCGAAGAGCAAGAAGACCGCACGGCTGGTCGAGATTCGAGGCGCCCCGGATCTCGTCGGCGAGGTGGTCAGCAACCGTTCTGCTCGCAAAGACACCATCGTGCTTCGCCAGGCATATTTCGAAGCCGGCGTCTCCGAATACTGGTTGATCGACGCCCGTGCGGCAAAAATGAAGTTCCAGATTCTCGTCTGCGGCAAACACGGTTTCGTGGCCGTCAAAGCCGACGCGGAAGGTTATGTTCGTTCTACGATCCTGGGGCGCCCCGTCCGGCTGGTTCGCGAAATGGATGAGGATCAATGTGCGACCTATCGATTGCTTCACAAATGAATGGCGATCGACCTGAGAGATCAGCTTGTCGATCGATGATCGATAGTCCGAGATTCACTTGCCTGGAAAGAGACTCATGCCATTGC
>JAGVKR010000422.1 GCA_020050375.1 Planctomycetales bacterium | reverse complement strand
GCTCAACGTTTCTTCCTTTAGCTGCTGTTTGTTTTTCCGCCCCATCCGCCAATCCCATCAGCTCCGGTTTCCGTTATCCACCAACTTCCGTGGAGTTCCACTTTTCCCATCTGGATAGCCCGACGCGATTGACTGCGATTGCCTCAGCGATATCCATCCCCGACGGCTTGCCTGTCTTTGTTGCCATTATATTACCGTAAAATGCACCTAGCGGTTTTGATATTATAGTTCCATCCGCGCCGACTATGTCTTTATACCTATCCGGAAGGCCAAGCATATGTCCGAATTCGTGTGCCGCCAAGCTCTTGAGGTCACGTAACGTTAACGTGCCTTCGGCGTATGTGTAAAAATCAGCAGAATCGCCGCCGATACCATCGACCGAACTGCGCCCTGGGTAATCATGAATCGTGACCGTATTAAATCGGCCAGAGTAGTTGTTCGGATCACTAACGACCACAACATTGGTGTTGACGGTAAAAGCCCCGATCTTTCCGGACCAAGTGCTAGTAATTCCGGTAATTATATCGTGTTGCCTCCCGGGAGTGACGTCGCCAGCAAATGCGATCGGCACAGTGATTGTAACTCTACTGCCAGAGACGGCCACTTGGGCATATCTTCCAAGGTAGTCCCAGCCATTCACGCCGTTGTTCCGGCAGAAAGCGTAGAGGTTAAGGCCGCCCTTTTCTTCGATCGGATCGCGGTTGACGAACCTCCCCAAGCTGGGACTGTAATATCTTAGGCCGTAGCTGGAGTCGCGCAAGCTCCAAGTCCGCCGGTCGCGCGAATCGTAGCCAAAGTCTTGCCGGAGGATGTTCACCTGACCCGCAACGCGATAGGTATCGATGGTCTTCAACCGACCCGCGGCATCGTAGAGATAGCCCGAGGCGGTGCCGTTGGGCGATGTCCGCTGCGTCCGGGCTCCCGACAGGTCGTAACCGAAGCCGAAGGTCAGCCCCGGCTGGCTGATCGAGGTGAGCTGGCCGCGGGCGTCGTAACCGAAACTCTGGCTGTCTTCGCCGGTCGCGGTGCGCAGCGTGCGCCGCCCGTCTGCATCGTAGCTCGCGCCAACCACGATCACCGGACCGCTGGCAATGGCTTGGGTTTCGCTCGTGAGCCGCCCCGCCGCATCGTAGCCGTAGGTCAGCGTGCCGGTGGCGTTCGAACGGGTAAGGACGCGACTGGCCACATCGTAAGTGGTGGTCACGCTCGGTGCGGCATTGCCGTCCCAAGCGCGGTGGGTTTCGCGATTGCGGTTGTCGTAGGTGTAGGCGAGCCTCTGGCCCGCGCGGTTGAAATACTCGGCTACCTGGCCGGTCGGCGTGTAGGTCCATCGCTCGGAGGCGCCGTAGCCGAGGCCATTGGACGCCGGATACCAGAACCGGGTCCTCCGGCCCGCGGCGTCGTATTCGTAGCGATAGGTGTAGCCTTTGCGGTCGGTGGTCACGTCCACCAAACCGCCGGTCGTGTAGGTGTAGGTCACCACGTAGCCCATCTCGTCGGTCACCGTCGCGACTTGGTTCATGGCGTTGTAGGTGCTGGTCACAAACGTGCCGTCCGGATTGATGACCTTGACGATGTTGGAGGCTGCGTCGTATTGCCATTCCGTGGTGCGGGAGAGGGGCGCGTATTCGAAACGCTTCCGGTTTCGGGCGTCGTAATCGAACGTGGTCGTGCGCGTCACGCCTGCAGCCACCTGATGGGTGACACTGGTGAGGTTGCCGACGGAGTTGAAGGCCGAAATCGTTCTGGACTCGTCGGCGGTGCCTTCGGCGCGGATTTCTTCCAGCACGCGATAGTCGTTGTCGTAGAGGAATGCGGCGACACGACCGCTCGGCGAAGTCGTGCGGCGGATGGCGTTCGAGACGTGGCTAAACGGCGATGTCCCGGACATCGGCTCATAACTGTAGGTGGTTACGTTCAGCAACGGATCAGTGACCGAGAGAAGCCGATTGTAAGCGTCAAAGGCGGAAGAGGAGACGTTGCCGAGCTCGTCCCGAGCCGTCAGTCGATTGCCCCAAGCATCGTAAGTGTAGCTGCGGAAGCCGCCGTCCGGCAGGGTTTCTCTTATCACTTGTCCGCGAGCATTGTATTCGAATTCGGTGACGTTGCCGCGCGCATCGCGGGATTTCCAGATCAGGCCCCGAGACGCGCCGGTCTCGTAGTAGGTGTTTTCGGCATGGGCTGCGGTGGTCACGGCGCCGACGAGATTGGGCTCCCAGATTTTCCAAGGTTGGGCGGTCGCCGTGTAGTGCCAGTATTCGGTCGCACCGTTGCGAAGTCTATGCTCGGTGAGCTGGTTGAGCGCGTTGTAGGCGAACGATTCGTAGCTGCCGTCGGCATAATCGATGCGCGAGATTCGGTTGCGCGAATCGCGGGTGTAGTGCGTCCAGTTCCCCCGCTCGTCTCGTTCGCCGGTCAGATAGCGGTTGTTCCAAGTGTATTCGCGATAGCTGCCGTCTGGAAGGGTCACGCGACCGATCCGTCCCCAAGCGTTCGCTTGGAGGAGGGTTTCGCGGCCGAGCGGATCGACCACCTTGGCGGGAATGCCGTTCGTCCAGTCGGGGAAAGATGTCCGGTTGCTGCGATAGTCCGTTACGGAAAGCAGGTTGTAAGGTTGGCCGACGCCACCGACGCTGAACTTGAAATTGCGTGAGGGACCATCGCCGCGTATCTCGGTAACATCGATCGCCGGACCGGTTGATCGAGCCGGCCCTTCGTCCATGAGCTGTTTTCGCTCATGCACCTCGCGCCTCGAAACGAGGATTCCGGAGTCCACGGGTGTCGTGTCGATGTCGGTAAAGTGGCGTTCGCGCACCACCTCCCACACCTCGGGCTCGCCCATATCAAGTTGCGGAAAAACCCCGTAGGAAAACCTGTTGAGGATGAATTCGACGTTTCGCATCCCAGACGCGGCGCGCACATCCGAGAATCGAAACCACCGTAAATCCGCGTTGGGCATGCCGCTCGCGTATTTTGCGGTAAGCCCATCCCAGTAGTTGAGGGTATTGCCGCTCCATTCGATCCATTTGCCGCAACTGCTCTCGACTTTCGTTATCGTCGTGGGGCTAGTGCCGTAGAACCGCAGATAGCGACCCGATGCATCGGTGACCTGGGTAGGGATTTCCTGATTCGCGGCGGAATAGGAATAGGTGGTGAGAAGCCCATACGGGTCGGCGAGCAGGACCGGGCGAAACTTCCGCTCGTCTCCGACGTCACCGCATTTTTCCATCATGAGCGAGCCGCCGTCGGGGAAATGCAGCGCAACCGCGGCAATGCGTTTGTCCGCCTCGCGCACCACTGCGATGCGAACACCATCGCTCGATTGGCTGAACTCCGACGGGAAATCGGGGGTTTTCCCATTGAAGTTCAGGAACTGGCCTTCCGGAGTTCGGACATTGAGGAATTGTTGGCCGGTCGGAGAAAGTTGGTTCTGTCTGAACTGGGCATTCGTTTTTTCCTGGGCCCACCAGATGAAACTATAGCCCCAGCTTCCACCGGCAAAAATGCGCGTCATGTTCAGCGGGTATGCGCCGACGGCACCCGTGACTTGAAAATCGGTTACGACTCGCAATATGGAGCCGGTTTGGATGTCGTAGCCGCTCCCGCCGACAATCGTTGACACCATTCCTGGGATCATCGGAGACCTGTCCTTCCCCGCTGGCGGAGAGGCCGTTTGTGTTCCCGCAGCCTCGGCAATCGGTAGCCAGGCCGTGTTGCTAATTCCGGTGCCGGAGGAGTTGGTCACCTGCACAGTGTAGGCTGCCGCGTCGGTCGGTTGCAGGTTGGTGAGCGTCAGGGTTGCGGCGGTTTTCCCCGGGAGATCCACACCGTTCTTCTTCCACTGATAGCTAAACGGGGCGGTGCCGTTCGGCGTG
>JAGVKR010000699.1 GCA_020050375.1 Planctomycetales bacterium | reverse complement strand
CCGATGACCGCGACCTTCTTGCCAGTGCGGTGGTCGGGCGGCTCGGGGATGACCCACCCTTCCGAAAACGCCTTCTCGATGATCGAGTTCTCGATGTTTTTGATCGTGACGGCCGGTTCGTTGATCCCCAAAACGCAGGCCTCTTCACACGGCGCCGGGCAGAGCCTCCCGGTGAACTCCGGGAAGTTATTGGTGGCGTGGAGACGACGAATCGCTTCTTCCCAACGACCGCGATAGACCAGATCGTTCCAGTCGGGAATGATGTTGCCCAGGGGGCAGCCGGTATGGCAGAAGGGCACCCCGCAATCCATGCACCGCGCCCCTTGTTCCATCAGCTTGAGCTCGGGAAACGGCTGATAGACCTCGTGCCAGTCGTGCAAGCGCTCGTCGACCGCTCGCCGCGTTGGCGTTTCTCGCTCGAACTCCATAAACCCTGTCGGCTTACCCATGACTCATCCCTCTCAACGCCCGCTGAAACGGGCGGCAATCTGATAAAACCTCTTTGTTGTTCCGCCGGCGATCGTCCCAAGCGGCCCCTTCGCAACTCGATCGCCCGGCGAATCCTGAATTACGCCGTGGCGTCGGCTGCGCCGGCCAGAACTCCGTCATCCTCGGCCGCCCGCTTTTTTCGTGCTTCGACCACGCGACGAAAATCGCGGGGATAGACCTTCACAAACTTCGATTGGAGTCGATCCCAGTTTTCAAGCACATGCTGGGCTCGCTCGCTGCCCGTCGCTTCGATGTGCTTTCGGAGCAGCCCCTGCACGAGGTCCACGTCCTGATCGAGCTCGAGCGATTCGAGGTCGACCATCTCGTGGTTGCAGATCGTGTCGAACCGCCCGGCCTCGTCGAGCACGTAGGCAATTCCGCCGCTCATCCCCGCCGCGAAATTGCGGCCCGTCGGGCCGATCACGACGACGGTGCCGGCGGTCATATATTCGCAGCCGTGGTCTCCAACCCCTTCAACGACGGCGTTCACGCCCGAATTTCGCACGCAGAACCGCTCGCCGGCCATGCCTCGGATAAACACTTCGCCTCCCGTCGCTCCATAACAGGCGACGTTCCCGATGATGATGTTCTCTTCCGCCAGGTAGGTGGCGGTCTTCGGCGGAAAGATGCTGAGCTTGCCCCCCGACAATCCCTTGCCGAAATAGTCGTTCGCGTCTCCCTCGACCTGGAACGTGATCCCCCTCGGCACGAAGGCGCCGAAGCTCTGGCCGCACGAGCCCAGAAAGCGAATGGTGATTGTGTCGTCGGGCAATCCGGCGCCACCCCAGGCCTTCGTCAAACGGCTCCCCAGCATCGTTCCAACCGTTCGATTCGTGTTGCGAATCGCGATATCCAGCTCAACCTTTTCCCTTCGCTCCAGCGCCGGCTGACAACGCGCAATCAGTTCGTTATCGAGCGCACCGCGCAGGCCGTGGTCTTGCGCTTCGCGGCAATACACGCCGACTGATTGGGGAACCTCGGGTTTGAACAGAATTGCCGACAGGTCCAGCCCCCGGGCCTTCCAGTGGTCGAGCGCTTTGCGGGTATCGAGCAGGTCGACGCGCCCCACGAGCTCGTTGACGGTGCGAACACCAAGCTGCGCCATGATCTGCCGCAACTCTTCGGCGATGAACGTGAAGAAATTGACGACGTGCTCGGGGCGACCGGCAAATTTCGCCCGCAACCGCGGATCCTGCGTGGCGATGCCCACCGGGCACGTATTGAGGTGACAGACGCGCATCATGATGCAGCCGGCGGCGACGAGCGCTGCGCTGGCAATGCCGAATTCCTCGGCCCCCAGCAAGGCCGCAATCGCCACGTCGCGCCCGGTTTTGATCTGCCCGTCGGTCTGGACGACGATCCGGCTGCGCAGGTTGTGGATGACGAGCGTCTGGTGCGTCTCGGCCAATCCCAGCTCCCACGGAATCCCCGCGTGCTTGATCGAAGTCAGCGGGCTGGCGCCGGTTCCCCCTTCGTAACCGGAGATCAGGACGACGTCGGCCTTTCCCTTCGATACGCCGGCCGCCACCGTTCCCACGCCGACCTCGGAAACCAGTTTGACGCAGACGCGCGCTTCGGGATTCGAATTCTTCAAATCGTGGATGAGCTGCGCCATGTCTTCGATCGAGTAGATGTCGTGATGCGGGGGAGGCGAGATCAGCCCGACTCCCGGCGTCGAGTGCCGCACTTTGGCGATGTACTCGTCGACCTTATGCCCCGGCAACTGGCCCCCCTCGCCGGGCTTGGCTCCCTGGGCCATCTTGATCTGCAGCTCGTCGGCGTTGACGAGGTACTCGCTGGTCACGCCGAACCGCCCCGAAGCCACCTGCTTGATCGCGCTGCGGCGCAAATCGCCGTTGGCGTCGGGCTTGTAGCGGACCGAATCTTCGCCCCCTTCGCCGGTGTTGCTCTTGCCCCCCAGGCGGTTCATGGCGATCGCCATCGTCTCGTGAGCTTCGCGCGAGATCGACCCCAGCGACATCGCCCCGGTCGCGAACCGCCGGACGATGTTCGACGCCGGCTCGACTTCCTCCAGCGGGATCGGCTGTCCCGACGGTTTGATCTCCAGCAGCCCCCGCAGGGTCGCCAGATTCTTCTGCTGGTTGTTGCAGAAATCGGCGTACTTCCGATACGCGTCGGCATTGTTCGAGCGGACGGCGTGCTGCAGCTTCGCGACCATCTCGGGGTTCACCATGTGGAATTCGCCGCGGCGACGCCACTGGTACTGACCTCCCTGATCCAGATCGAGGTTCTCCGGAACGTCGACGGCGGGGTAGGCGAACTCGTGTCTCCGCGCGACCTCTTCCGCCACCGTATCGATGCCGATCCCCTGAATCCGCGAGGCCGTATGCGTGAAATACTCATTCACGAACTCACGGTTCAATCCGACGGCCTCGAAAATCTGCGCCCCGCGATAACTGTGCAACGTGGAGATGCCCATTTTGGACATCACCTTCCGCACCCCTTTGTTGATGCTCTTGATGTAATTCTTCTCGGCGGCCTTCTCGTCGAAATCTGCTTTGACGGCCTTGAAGGATCCCTGCCGGCACAGATCGGCGAACGTCTCGAACGCCAGGTACGGATTCACGGCGCCAGCGCCATAGCCGAAGAGCAGGGCGAAGTGATGCACTTCGCGCGGCTCGCCCGACTCGATGATCAACCCGCACTGCGTGCGCGTCCCCTCGCGAATCAAATGCTGATGGACCCCTGAGCAGGCAAGCAATGCCGGGATCGGTGCGTGCTTTTCGTCGGTGCCGCGGTCCGAGAGGATGAGCAGGGTCGCTCCATTCTGGACGGCGTCATGCGCTTCCCGGCAAATGCGATCGATCGCGGACTTCAAGGCCGAACCGCCGCCGGCGACGTCGTACAGAGTCGAGATCGACTGCGATTTGATCTTGCCCACCGAGGCAGCCCTGATCGCCTCGAGGTCGGCGTTGGTCAAAATCGGCTGGGCCAGCCGCAACTGGTGGCAGTGCGCCGGAGTCTCCTGGAACAGATCCTGCTCGGCGCCGAGCGTCGTCACCATCGAAGTGACGATCTCTTCGCGGATCGCGTCGAGCGGCGGGTTCGTGACCTGCGCGAACAACTGCTTGAAGTAGTTGTAGAGGAGCTGCGGCTTGTTCGACAACACCGCGAGCGGCGTGTCGTTCCCCATCGAGCCGATCGCCTCTTCGCCCGCGAGGACCATCGGCGACATGAGAAGTCGCACGTCTTCGAGGGTATAGCCAAACACCTGCTGACGCCTGAGCAGCGTGTCGAAATTGAAGGCGATGCCCTCCTTCTTCGGCAAGTCTTCGAGCCGCACCTGTTGCTCAGAAAGCCACTGCCGATAAGGCTTGCGGCGGGCGAAACCGCTTTTGATTTCGTCGTCGGTGATGATCCGTTTTTGCGCCGTGTCGACGAGAAACATCTTACCCGGCTGCAGACGTCCTTTGTAAAGGACGTTCGCCGGCTCGATCGGAAGGACCCCCGTCTCCGAGGCCATCACGACATACCCGTCTTTCGTGACCGTGTAACGCGACGGCCTGAGACCGTTGCGATCGAGAATCGCCCCCATGACCGTCCCATCGGTGAATGCGATTGACGCCGGGCCGTCCCACGGCTCCATCAGGCAGGCATGGTATTCGTAGAACGCCTTTTCGTCGTCGGGCATCGACTCGTGGCCGTCCCATGCGGCCGGGATCATCATCATGACCGAGTGCGGCAGCGACCGCCCGGTCGCATGCAGCAGCTCGAGGGCGCAGTCGAAAGCGGCCGAGTCGCTGAGCTTTTCGGGAATCACCGGGAAGAGCTTGGGAATGTCGTCCCCGAACTTCGGATGCTTGAACATCGTCTGCCGGGCCCGCATCCAGTTCTGATTGCCCCGAACTGTGTTGATCTCGCCGTTGTGCGCGATCAGCCGGAAGGGGTGCGCCAGATCCCACGTCGGAAACGTGTTGGTGCTGTACCGCTGGTGCACCATCCCGATCGCCGATTCGAGATCGGGATCGGTGAGATCGGTGTAGTACTGCGTGATCTGCGTCGCCAGCAACAGCCCCTTGTAGACGATCGTTCGATTGGAAAGGCTCGGAATGTAGAAGAATTTTCGCTGCGACAACCCGCTTTTGGCCACCAGCAACTCCAGCCGCTTGCGAATGACGTAGAGCTTCCACTCCAGCGACTCGGCGTCGGGCGTATTCGCTCCCCGTCCGATCAGCACCTGCCGAATCTCGGGCTCAACTTTGATCGCCGTCGCCCCCAGTTGCGAGTTGTCGCGCGGCACATCGCGCCAGCCGAGAAACTTTTGCCCTTCTTCGGCGGTCACCCGCTCGAAAGCCTCTTCGCACAACTTCCGCTGCGCCGGGTCGCTGGGGAGAAACACCAGCCCCGTTCCGTAAGCGCCCGGCTCACCGGGAAGGGTGATCCCCAGGGCGGCGCACTTTTTCAACAGGAACTTGTGCGGCACCTGCAACATGATTCCGGCGCCGTCGCCGGTGTTGTCTTCGCAGCCGCACGCGCCGCGGTGCTGCAAATTGACGAGAATCTGCTGCGCATCGAGGACCAGTTGGTGCGATTTTTCGCCGCGAATATTGACGATGAACCCGACGCCACACGCGTCGTGCTCGTTTCGCGGATCGTACAGTCCCTGGGCCTCGGGGGGCTCACTGCGATAATGCGTGCGCGCTTCCATAACAACTCGCTCCGTTCTCAAATCTGAATGACTTCAACCCCGGCGTCCTGCCCAGCGGCTCGAGAAATCCTCCTCGAGAGTGCCGCGACGGAGCCGTCAGACTCGAGCTCGCGTCTTGCGCCGCCGGACCTTTCCGGCGGCGCGGCGTGCGCTTCCGTTCGAGCGCCCCCTCCGCCCCTTTGCGGCAT
>JAGVKR010000486.1 GCA_020050375.1 Planctomycetales bacterium | reverse complement strand
GCGAAAGACGACCATGTTTGATGCGTCGGTCCTAACGCCCCGTCGATTCCCGGCGCTCTGCCAAGTGGAACGTGTCAGCCAGGCGCCACGGTCGCAACCACCGGTATCGACACATCTCCCGCTCCCCTTCGACTTGCCTGGGGAAGGGTGAATTCGTGCGTCTATTGACGTTCGTCCCCCCCATCCCCGGCCCTTCCCCCGCCAGGGGGGAAGGGGGGAAAAGGTTCCGGTTTGCGGTGTCTTGAGATGTGTCGATCCCGATGAGCCTGCTGGAAGTATCTCACCTGCGCAAGTCGTTCGGCGCCAACGTCGCCGTCGACGACTTGAGCTTTCGCGTGGAAGCGGGGGAGATCTTCGGGCTGCTCGGTCCGAACGGCGCCGGCAAAAGCACGACGATGATGATGCTCGCCGGCCTGCGCCGCCCGGACGCCGGGACGGTCTCGATTGCCGGTCACGAGGGAGTCGAGGGAAACCACGACCTGCAGATGACGCTCGGCGTTGTGCCGCAGGATCTGGCGATTTATCCCGAGCTGACCGCGCGCGAGAATCTGGATTTCTTCGGGAGCATTTACGGCGTCCGGGGCGCCGAGCTCGAACAGCGCATTCAGCGCGTGCTGGGGCAGATCGGCCTGGCGTCGCACGCCGGGGAGTTCGTCGACACGTTCTCGGGGGGGATGAAGCGCCGGCTGAACTTCGGCGTGGCGCTGCTCCATAACCCCAAACTCGTGATTCTCGACGAGCCGACGGTTGGCGTCGATCCGCAGTCGCGGTCGCACCTGCTCGATTGCGTGCGGCAGTTGGCGAGCGAGGGAGTCGGCGTGATCTACGCCAGTCATTATATGGAAGAAGTCGAAGCGATCTGCCATCGGGTGGCGATCATCGATCACGGCAAGCTGCTGACGTGCGGGTCGCTCGATGAGCTGCTCGACAAGTCGCGATCGGACCTGTACCTGCGCGTGGCGGCCCCCCCTTCGGTGCTCAAGCATCGCCTGCTGGGCCTGGCGGACGTGGCGGCGGTCGACGGGGACGAGTCGGAAGTCGTCGTGAAGCGCGAGCGAAAAGCCGCGCCCGGTGCGCTGACCGGGCGTCTGGCGGCGACGCTGGAGCTACTGACCGAGCTGGGAGTGGAATTGCGGTCGATCGAGACGCGCGAGCACAATCTCGAACGGCTGTTTCTGGAGCTGACCGGACGAAAGTTGCGCGACTGAACCATGAACGCCTGGCAGATCACAAAAAAAGACCTGCGACTGCTCGTTCGCGATCGGCGGACGCTGTTCATCCTCGTCGCGCTGCCGATGGCGTTCATCTCGATTCTGGGGCTGTCGACGGGGCAGCTCTTCAGCGAGAAGGAAAAGGCGGCCAAGGTGCGGCTGGGAGTGGTCAACGAAGACAAGGGGTCGTTGTCGCAGGAGCTGCTGGAGGAAGTCCACAAGCTGAAGGCGCTGGAGATCAAAGAGCTTTCGAGCAAGCCAGAGGGCAAGAGGCTTCTGGCCGAAGGGGGGATTGACGTGCTCGCGTCGATCGGGCCCGATTTTCAGAAACGGGTCGAGCAGCTCGACGTGGGGGATATTTTCTTCACGTCCGACGGGCGCCTCGCCAGCAAACTCCCGAGCCTCGATATCGAGGTCGAATCGGGGGCGTTTCTGGCGAATGCCGCGCAGGTGGTGCAGGAGCTCGTGTTCGCGTTTGCTTTGCGGACGATCGCGCCGGATGTCTTGAAAAAGAAAGAACCGGCGCTGGCGCTGCGGCTGATCACCAAGGCAAAAAAGGCCAGACAGGAACGGGGGGAAATAGAGGTCACGACCCCAACCGACGCCGGGCCGCCGCCGAAATCGCGCGACACGATCGTCTATCAGATCCTCGTTCCTTCTTACACCGTGATGTTCGTGTTCTTCATCGTGAATTTCATGGCCCGAAGCTTCATCACCGAATCGGCGATGGGGACGCTCAATCGCCTGCGAATCGCCCCCATCACACGGACCGGGCTGATGCTGGGCAAAACGATCCCCTTCCTCTTGATTTCGTTGCTGCAGACCGTGCTGTTGTTCGTGGCCGGGCGGGTGCTGTTCGGGATGTCGTGGGGGGCCGAGCCGTGGCGCCTGGTCCCGGTGATGATTTGCACGTCGCTCGCCGCGACGGCGCTCGGGCTGCTTGTGGCGACCGCCGTGCGGACCGACGCGCAGGTTTCGGCGTATGGGAACTTTCTCGTGCTCATCATGGCGGGGATCAGCGGCTGCCTGATGCCGCGAAGCTGGCAGCCGGCGCTGATGCAGCAGATCGGCCTCGTCACGCCCCACGCCTGGGCCCTGATCGCGTACGATCAGTTGCTCAATCGCGAGGTGCCCGATCTGGCAGTGGTCTGGGATTGCTGCCTGGTGATGCTGGCTTTCACGGCGGGCTTTTTTGCCGTAGGGTGGTGGAGGTTCCGCAGTCTCGACTGAAGTGCGGCGCATGGTCGCCTTTCGCTCCGCGAAAGGACGCGTTCTTTCGCGGAGCGAAAGACGACCTGTTTCCAAGGCGGGCGGCTATGACAGCTCGCGGACGACGACGCGGTTGCCCGAGACTTCAATGACTTCGATCCGGCGGCCGAGCGAGATAAACGGGCCGTCGCTGATCACGTCGACGAATTCGTCGCCGATCTGGGCTTTCCCCGCCGGGCGCAACACCGTCATCGACGTCCCTTGCTTGCCGACCAGTGATCGATCGCGCTCCAGCAGCGGATTCACCATGGTGGCGCCGGCCAGATCGGGATGCAGGCGCGGCTCGCCGAAGGTGTCGGCGGCACCGGGTGGCGTGAGGATCATTTCATTGAAAAGCGGAATGCTGGGAAGGTAGCGGCTGATGAGCGCCGCAAGGACGACCGTCCCTACGACCGCCCCGCTGAGCGTTCCCACCGAGCGGGCCAGCGTGCGCATTTCTTCCGTGGTGTGGGGAATGGTGAACGTCTGGCTGGCGAGGATCAGCGAGAACAGGCACAGAACGACTCCTGAGACGCCGAACACGCCGAACCCCGGCATGATGAACAGTTCCACCGCCAGGCAGCCGACCCCCAGGAGGAAGAGGACCACCTCCAGCCAGTCGGCCGTCCCGCCGAGAAAGCGGCTCCAGAAGAACACGCCGAAGCAGACGCACGCCAGGATCCCGAAGAACCCGCTCGGGAAGTGCAGCTCGAAATAGATGCACATGATCCCCAGCAGAAACAAGAGCGTCGTCGCCCAGGGATCGTTGAGGACGTAGATCAGCGTGTCGACCCACGTGCGGACCGAGACGGTGACGTCGACGTCGTGAGGCACCCCCAGCCGGGCTTTCAGGTCGGGGAAATCCTTGACCGGCGGCTCAGCCAGATGCACGGCATGGGCCCGAGCGCCGTCGAGCGTGAGGAACTTGTCGTTTCCCGACTCGGGGACCTGCCGGCCTTTGATCCACAATCCGTCGGCCAGATGAATTTCGTCTTCGGTCATGAACGACACCTGGCCCGAATCGCGGTTCGTGACTTCGAACACGTTGAGGTCTTTGTCGGACATCGCCATCACCAGCGCCGGGGGGCGGTGCTTACGCTCGGCGAGCGCCTTCAGCATCTCGCGCAACGGGCCCAGGATCTTCTGCGGCGCGTGCTCGAACTGCTGCCCTTCGCGCATCTCGATGGGCCCGGCGTCACCGATCAAACCACCGGGGGTCAGGTAGATCTCGTCGCAGCCCAGGGCGATGATCGCCGCCCCGCTGATGGCTTGCTTGGGGATGAAGGCGATCGTCCGCACCTTTTTCTCGTGCAGGTCGGCGATCGTGTTGGCCAGGTTGAAGCTGGACGTCAGATAGCCACCGGGCGATTCGATTTCGAAGATCAGCAGATTGACGCCCGCCGCCACCGCCCGGTCGATCTGCCGCAGGACGAACTGCTCAAGCAGCGGCTCGATCATGTCGTCGATCCTGATCAGCATCGCGCGGGGCGCGTCGCCGGCGGTGTGGTCTTCGCGCATCGCCTCGCGAGGGAGGCGGTACAGGGCCCCGACCTCTTCGCGCGACTGGGCCGTGTGCATGACGAGCACGTTGTAGCCGCGGGCCCGCTCTCCCGTGAACACGCCGGGCGTGCCGGCTTCTTTGATGGTTTTCACGTCGAGAATCTGCGCGCCTGAGCGGGCCAGGTCGTCGTAGCCGGCGCGCGACACGATTCGCGTTTCGCGCGAGGTGTTGGGCTTCACCCCCAACTCCAACTGGACCCAGAGGACTTCTTTCTGGCGGTCGAGCATTCCCAGCACGAGCGCCTCGCTGAGCTTTCGGTTGTGCCGGCGGTTGACGAGGTTGATGACGATCGACTGCTCGTCCTGATCGAGCGGGACTCCCAGGCCGATGTCCCCCAGCGACGCCTCGGGGGCCATGACGATTTCCTGACAGGCCAGCGCGAGGATGACGTGATTGCCGGTGACCGCCTGCGGAACCCACGCGACCGTCGTCAGCGAGGGGATTTCGGTCGTTAGAAATTTTGCGAGGC
>JAGVKR010000358.1 GCA_020050375.1 Planctomycetales bacterium | reverse complement strand
GTTAAGGCGGTGATGAAAGTCGCCGTCGATTGGCGGTGAGCGAATCCGGCGAGTGCCGTCATGAGGAAACGTCGGTTTGCCTTGTTTGGTTCATGATTCAATCCCTTTCGGTACGGTTTTCCATGCCAGTTTCCGTCGTTCGAGGCGTGTTTGGCTGCCTGCTCGCGCTGGTCGTGATCGCGTTGGGAATCGGACAGCGCGTCGGCGTTGCCGGGGATCCGCCGATCAAATCGGTCCAGGTGTATTACGAGCCGGGGCGGTTCGGCGGATGGCCGGCCAATCATGGAATGTGGGGCTGGGGGAACGAACTTCTCGTCGGGTTCGGCCGCGGGCACTACAAAGACCTCGGCGATTCGCACAACATCGATCGCGACCAGCCCGAAGAGCACCTGCTCGCCCGCAGCCTTGACGGCGGCGAAACGTGGTCGATCGAAGACCCGGCGGCGAAGGGGGCGCTCATTCCTGCCGGCGACAACCTGTTCGGCATCACGCGCCCCGATCTCGTCGTCCCGCCGGCGACCGATTGCCCCGGCGGAATCGATTTTACCCATCCCGACTTCTGCCTGACGACGCGCATGTTCTGCGCCGAAGCGGGGCATTCGCAATTTTTCTACTCTTACGATCGCGGCCGAAACTGGAAGGGACCGTTTCACCTCGCGGTCGATGGCGTCCCGGGCGTCAATGCCCGCACGAACTACCTCGTGAACGGCAAGCACGACTGCACGTTGTTTTTGAGCACTTCGACGATGGAGCTCCCCGTCGGCGGCACCGGTCAGCGGCCGTTCTGCGCGCGGACAACCGACGGCGGAAAGACGTGGAATTTCGTGTCGTGGATCGGCCCGCCAGTCGCGGGGAACGCGATCATGCCGGCTGTCGCGCGCACCTCTGACAAGGGGCTTTTGTGCATCCTGCGCCGGCGGGTGCGACCCAAGGCATGGCTCGCCGCTTGCCGATCGAACGACGCGGGGGCAACCTGGGAGACGTTCGCCGACCCGGTCGACGACCTCGGCGCGGGGAATCCACCGAGCTTGATCCGCCTGGCTGACGGCGCCATGTGCCTGACATTCGGCGTGCGGAAGCCCCCCTTTCGGATGTGCGCCAAACTCTCGCGCGACGACGGCCGCACGTGGAGCGACGAGATCGTCCTCCGCGACGACGGAGCGACCGGCGACATGGGCTACGCCCGCAGCGTCCAGCGCCCGGATGGAAAGGTCGTGACGGTCTATTACTTCTGCGACAAAACTACCGGTCCCGAACGCTATATCGGCGCAACGATCTGGGACCCGCGCGGGCGGTGAGGAACCACCAGCGCCCCAGCCCGTTTTCGCTTCGCTCAGCCGAAACTAAGACGAGTTTCAACCAGTGGAATAGGAGAAGGGCAGCACGATTGCTGCCGCCTCTCCTGCTCCACTGGTTCCTCGTCTTCGTTGAGATCCGGGCTCCGACGTCGCCCGATTCGCCAGGCTCTTATCTTTGACCGCTTCCGGACTATAATCCGAAACCCCTATTCGCCCCATACTGGATTGTTTCGCTCTGTGCCCGCAACCTCCTCATCGTCGCGTCTGCCGTTTCTGGTGTTGCCGGAGAATCGATTCGCGCACACCGCCATCATCGCCTCCGATGAGACGGCCCAGGCCGTGTTTCTGTATGGACCGTCTGGCGTCGGAAAAACTGAGCTGGCGACGCAAGCGGTTGAAGCCTTGCTCGATCGGTTGCCCCAATCACGCGTGCAGCACCTGACCGCCAGCCAGTTCGCAGCCGAGTTCGCTGAGGCCTCCACGAACAAGACGATTCCCCTGTTTCAGTCGCTCACCCGACAGGTCGATCTCTTGGTGATTGAAGACATTCATGCACTGGAAGGGCGCCCGGAGACACAGACGCAGTTGCTGTCGCTCACCAATGAACTGTTATCGAGCGATTGCCGGGTGATCTGGACGAGTCATAAGTCCCCGGGGGAGCTCAAACAATTCCTGCCGCGACTGATCAGTCGCTTTCGCGGGGGAGTTCTGGCGGCGTTGCGCCTGCCGGGCCCCGAAAGCCGGCGAAAGCTGATCGAGCACTTCGCGCGAACACGGCATTTCAACATCTCTCCCGCGGCTCTGAAGCTGCTGGCCGACGAACTGGCCGTCTCGCCGCGGGAGCTGCTTTCAGCCCTTCAGCGGCTGACAGCCCTGGCGCGCCACGATCGCCGGCCGGTCGATTCCGATCTCGTGCGGAAATTCCTGGCCCACGACGCCCCGCCTCAAAAGCTGAAGATCGACGACATTTGCCGGGCCGTCGCCCGGCAGTTCGGAACGACCGCCACCGAGCTGCGATCGCAGAAACGCTCGCGGAGCGCGGCGCTCCCCCGGCAGTGCGCGATGCTGCTGTCGCGCGAGTTGACCGCCAGCAGCCTGGAACGAATCGGCCGCTTCTTCGGCGGACGCGATCACAGCACCGTCGTTCACGCCTGCCAGAGGGTGCTTGAGCTGGTCGAGTCGGAACCCGATTTGCGGACCCACCTGAACCAGATTCGGCATTCGCTGGGAGTGGCCCCGGCGGAGGAAGAAGGGTGCGCCGGAAAAGGGGTCAGGAATCAGGGGTCCGGCGGCAGCAAGCATTCCTGACCTCTGATTCCTGACCCCTGTGGATAACCGGTCAATCGACCGCTCGAAAACAGCCGACTGATTCGGAAAACCGTCGCTTCGACGCCAGTGGCTGTGCCCTTTCGAGCCGTTTGCGCCGCTCTAAAAAACGGCTTTCACCCACTTCTCCACAAGCTCTGCACATCATTCAGTGACGATTGATGCCCGACAACGTTTTGCCTATCATACGGTTTGGAAATTGAACCAGAATTACCCCACAATTTCGGCTGCGACAGATACTACTGCTACTGGTTAAAAGAACTAGAGAAACGAAATAACGCCGGCGGCAGTGGTGTGTGTCATCGCAAGGACGATCGCAGCCCGTCAGCTCCCCCGATCCAGCCCACGGAGGCTCGCTTCCATGAAGATTCTTTGCCAGCGAGCTGCGCTGACAGCAGCATTTCAAACGGTCAGTGGCGTTGTCCCCACGCGCACACCCAAGGAGATTCTGCAGAACGCCAAGCTCGAAGCGACCAAGGGGCAGGCAGTCCTCATCGGAACCGACCAGGAAGTCGGGATCCGCTACCAGATCCTCGAAGCCGACGTGCAAACCCCCGGCGAAATCCTACTGCCGACCAGTCGCGTCCTGGCGATCCTGCGGGAGATGCAGGGAGACGCCGTCAGCATCGAAGCCACCGACAGCGGGATCTGGGTCCGTGGCGATCGGGCCGAGTACAAATTGGGCTCCGAGAACCCCGCCGAGTTTCCCGCCGTCGCCGAATTCGGCGAGCAGGCCTGCCACACGATCTCGGCGCGGTTGCTGCGGCAGATGATCAAGCGCACGCTGTTTGCCACCGACACCGAAAGCACTCGTTACGCCCTCGGGGGAGTGCTGGTCGAG
>JAGVKR010000021.1 GCA_020050375.1 Planctomycetales bacterium | reverse complement strand
TGGATCAAGACGAACGGCGGGAACTATCAGCTCGGCGACGACGCCTATGCCTTCGGCCCCGACAGCGACGGGCAGACGTTGTACCTCCTCTTCCGCGACGACAAGCTGGTGAACTTCGATCCCACCGAGTTCAACACGCCGACGCATTCGCACTCGAACGACAAGAATTAGCGTTTCGTCGCGGGAGCATCCTGCTCCCGTCTTCGGATCTCCTTCTTACCTTTCGCAAAAAATACGCCGGACCCCATTTCCGTACTTGGAACGACGGCTGCCTTCAGCTACCTTTTCCCGACCGCGTCTCCATCGGCTACCGCACCCTGAAAGCGCGGATCAGGATCGCCACGACGACGACGTCGAGAAGCACGATGCCGATTGTTGTCGCGTTGAAATGACTCTGCCGGGACGGCCGCGCGAGCCGCTTTTTCGCTCGCGCCATGTGATTCTCGAAACGTCGCCCGACTTTATCGCTTGGCTCCTGCTGATCCGTTGCGGCGGCGATCATCCTGGGCAAGCAATCGCGAGCCGCCCAAACGAGCTCCCGAGCGGCCTGGTCGTTGCTCGCACGCTGTTCGAGGATGGGAACGACTGTAGCGAGTCGCCGGCGGCTTTCTTCCGCGTAGGACTCCAGCTCCGGCGGAATTGCATCCCGATTATGCAGTTCGCGGAAAGTGTGCCCGATTTCTTCGACCGTTTGATAGGCACCTGCCGTTGAAAGCAGCCAACTGGCCGGAATGGCGGAGTATCCCACAACCATCGCCGCCGCGACGACCGCTCCAAGCATCGCGGTCCTCAGGGCCAGTGACCGGCAGACGTTCTCGCCAAGGCACATGACACTATCGACGATCGAAACCGCGGCACTGCGGAACAACCTAACGAGGCCGATCGCCGCCCGCCCCGCGAACGAGGCTCCAGAGGCCCCTGCCCAGCGTGCGGCCCTCAACGATTGACGACGTTGCGCTGCCCGCCGGCGCGCGTCGACCGAAGCCAGGGCCGAAGTCATCGTTTCCAACCACGCGCTCTTCGGCGGTGTCTCTGCCGTCGATTGAATCAGCCCTGGAATCGCTTGTGCTCGTCGCCAGGCAACGTGTGACGATGGCCGGACGAGATCGTCGTCGGTGAGCGCGCCAGCTTTGACAAGGACGATCAATTCCTCGAACGAGAGAGGGCCGAGGTCTTTGCCGTCGGTCTTCAAATACCATTCAGTCGTCATCGAGCCGGCGCTCCGTTGGCGGCGCAGACGTTCGGGCTGCCTGTTCGAGTCGACGGCGATTCCTGACGACCCGCGCGCAGAGAATAATAGCGAGCCCCGAGCCGGCAACCAGCCCGGCCGCCAGGAATTGCCACGCCGGCCCATCCGGCATGGCCTCCTGATCGAGAATCGCGCGGATGGCAACTTCGCGCGAAAGCACCGTCCGACTGCCGTCGGCTGACACCGTCCACCAGCTTTGATCGCGCTCGTCGTGAATGACGGCATGCGACGGAAACGAATGTCGCAATCGAGCTGTCGGAGGATCTATCGCGGAACATTCGAAAACTGCTGCCCGCTGACTTTAGAAAAGATCGGATTGACCCGGAAACCTCCGTGTCAACTTGTCGGGGGGAGGGGCGCAGACGATGGTCCAGCCACGAGGAATCCATCGGCCCGTCGATTCCTCCGCGTAGTCGACGTCGATCTGCTCGATGCACCGCGAATTCTGCCGCGCGACAGATCGGCGAATCATGAAAGCATGGTCGGTGTCGATCCAGATTTCGCGGTCGATTTCGAGTTCGCGATCATTCCAGCAAAGTTTGAGGCCGCGATTGCCGCCGATGCGGATTGGCGTTTCGGTCAGTCCTTCCGCGCCTTCGCGGAACTCGGCGGGGACCAGCCATTCCGGGCGCAAAGCCATGACGACGGCGCGAACCGTCGCCTGATCGGGCGCGCCGAAATGACGATCGAACGCCCCCTCACGCTTGCGGATCCGCGCAAACAGCGGCTGGCCCTTTCTCAGGGCGACGGCATCGGTGCGCGTCTCGGCGTCGATCCGGCAATCGGCCTCGATCGCGGGATGCTTCGGGACGGAACCGACCGCGAAACCGGCCAGGCGAACCGGTTGAAAGTCGCCGAACGGGGGCTTTCGGCTGACGACGTCGAGCGGAGAGAGCGAGTCGCCCGGCAACAGCCATTGAAGGCGCGCCTGGTCCTCGTAGATCCAACACTGCTGCCGGCCGGCAAGCGGGGCTTCCGATTCCTGCTCCTGCTTCGCGCCGGGCTCGCGGATCGTGGCACGCGATGTGTTGCGGAGCTCAGACCAAACGAGAGTCACAGATTCCATTGAATGCCGAGATGTCTGCCAGGCCGCCCGGATTTCTGAAAGTCTCGGGGCAACTCGATCTTCGGGCCGAGCGAGCGCAGCGGCGAACGCGAGTTGCGCGGACAGCCCACACGCGATCGCCAGAAATTGGGGATGTCTAATGTCCAAAGCCCTTTCCCTCGGAACCGGAGAACTCGCGGACTCGTGCGTCGCGCCAGCCGATCGAACTGCGCCCGGCGCGCGGCATGCTCAGGCAGATCTGGCAGGCGCGCTGGCCGGCGAGAGGG
>JAGVKR010000497.1 GCA_020050375.1 Planctomycetales bacterium | reverse complement strand
TGGCGACGCTTCTGATGGCGACGTTGGCCGGCGATCTCTTGTTGCTGCCGGCGCTCCTGGCATGGCGTACCGTGCGAAAGGTCAAAGCGACCGAAGCCGAGCGGTCGGCAATTCCTGGTCGCACGCGGTCGCTCCGCTCCAACGCGAGCTTGGCCGCGGACCGAGTGGCTTGATGTAACCTTCTGTTCAGGAAGATGTTATATCCCATGGCCGGGGCGTAAGTTGAGGGCATGCTGCGCAGGCGATATACTTTTCAGTCTGCGAACGGCTGGGGCGAACTCCCCGGTCGGGGAAAGGGAATGAACATCATGGCGTATACGATTCTGACCGGCGCGACCGGGCTTTTGGGTCGGTATCTGATCAAAGATCTGACCTTGGCCGGAGTGCCTGTCGCGGTTTTAGTTCGCCCGTCACGGAAGGCGACCGCACAGCATCGCGTCGAAAACGTGATGTGCTACTGGGATAATCTGTTGGGGCGGTCTCTGCCTCGGCCGATTGTTCTGGAAGGCGACATCACCGAACCCGATCTGGGTTTGGACGCGCGGAGCATGCGCTGGATAGCCGAAAACTGCGACTCGATGCTGCACAACGCCGCCAGCCTGTCGTTTCAAAGCACCGGGCCCACCAGCGAGCCGTGGCGGTCGAACGTCGAGGGGGTGCGGTACGTACTCGAGCTCTGCCGCAATGCCCGCATTCGTAATTTTCACCATGTGTCAACCGCGTATGTTTGCGGACTTCGACAGGGGCGGATTCTCGAATCGGAGCTCGACGTCGGCCAGACGATGTCGAACGACTACGAGCAGAGCAAGGTGCAAGCCGAGAAACTGGTCCGCGGAGCGGACTTTCTCGAACAACTGACGGTGTTTCGCCCGGCGATCATCATCGGAGATTCCGAAAATTCCTTCACAACCACGTTTCACGGCTTTTACGCGCCGTTGCAGGCCGCTTACACGATGGCCCACAGCTTCGAGCCGGGGCCGACCGGCCATATCGCGAATTCCTCGCGGTTTCCGCTGTCGGGATTCGAGACCAAGAATATGGTCCCCGTCGATTGGGTCTCGGAAGTGATGACCTACATCGTTTCACGCCCCGAACATCACGGCAAAACGTATCATCTGACGCCTCGCCATCCGGTAATCACGCGCTTGCTGGCCGACGTCCTCGAAGAATCCGCGGGTTTCTACTCGGTGAAGCTTGTAGGCGGGGGCGCCAAGCTGGCCGGACTGACCGACATCGAACAGTTGTTCCGCGAGTTGATTCAGGTTTACAGCTCGTACTGGAAGGACGATCCGACATTTGATGCGACAAATACGCGCACGGCCGCTCCGCATCTTCCGTGCCCGCACGTCGATCGCACGATGCTCAGACGTCTGGCGCAGTTTGCGATCGGGATCAACTTCAATTCGCCCCGCGACAGGCCGGTCGAACCCCGGTTTGACGCGGTCCGCGCATTGGAGCCCTATCTCGATTCGGCGCTTCAGCCCCTCGAGAACGGACGAGCGGCCTTCCGACTGGGCTTGCGCGTCACGGGGCACGGCGGCGGCGACTGGAACCTGTGGTTGACGGCTGACGAGCTGCTTGGCGCCGATCTCGGACTTCACCCCCAATGTGCAGCGACGATGGAATGCGACGTTGAGCTGCTGGCCGAATTGGCCGGCGGACGGACCACGATCGACGCGACGCTGCCCAATCAGGTGCAAGTGACGGGAGGCAACGTCCCGCGGCAGGTTCTGGCGCGGGCCTTGAAATGCCTGACCGCGCTCACGCCGTCGCCCGAAGTCGCCACCCGCTGATTGTCGACGTCATTTGTCGATCAGGTTCCCCAGCAAGTCCCGCTCGATCGCTTCCGCGGCCAGTGCATGGGCCTGCTTGTTGGGGTGGGCGTCGAAGCGGTTGACCGTCAGGCCTTCGCTCAAGTGCGGCTGGAGAACCGGCCAGAGATCGAGCACCGGCACGCCTGCGGCTTTGCAAAACTCGACAATTCGCTCGTGCGCCTCGGCGAACGGGTAGACGGGCCCGAAGTCGTGTAGAAACGGAAAAACGACGATCCGCAGATCGAACCCGTGCTTGAGGCACAGCCGGTGAATCTCGTCGAGCTTGGCGCGCATTCTGTCCCATGGCGGACCGGAGTAATCCTCCTGCAGAAATGAGTAATAGCTACCCCCACCCGGCATGCTCGCCTGGCGAATCCGGCTGTACAGGAGATTCAGGAAGTACGTGTTTCGCACCAGAAAAAGTTGAGAGATCCAGGGCGGCTTGGCACTGTACATCTCTTCGGTGCGCGGATCGAACGTTTCGATGTCGTTAAGACAGATCGTATACACGACGACTTTCACCGGCAGGCGATCTTTGGCGAGGGCCTCCAGCAGAGCTTCGACCCAGTGCGTATCGCGTCCCGCGTCTGAGAGATTCGAAACTACAAACCGGCCAGGGGCTTTGCGCTCGAGGTCTGCCGCGACTCGATCGCTGAAGCGGTCGGCGCAATTCGCTACGCCGTGACCGAAGGTAAAGCTGTCGCCAACGAAACAGATCGGCTGCTGCCGGTCGGAGATTGTGGCGGGAAATGGTCGATCATCGCGGTAGCGGGTGATCTGACCGTCTTTGAAGTGCAGGACTTTCTGGACGGGAGCGACATGGCGCTCGAACCAGTGCTGCGACACGTTTGTCGAATTGAACGAGTCGGTCTGGTCATAGATCGCGGCGAAGTACAATTCGACCAGCGTCAGCGACGCGAGGAAGATCCAGAGCGACAGGCCGAGATTCGCCCACTTCCGCCGGGAGGGGTGTCGCACTCCTGAGCGCCGGCGCCAGACCAAAAGGCCCACGAAAGCCGCGGCCAGCGCTAACAGCCAGCCCGTCATGCCCAGCAGGTAGTCGAAGGGAAGGTCAAAGGGCATGGCAAACGCAGGAAAACCTTTTCCAGAACCCGCGCCGACACTTTGTGAAGCCTCGACGTGCTTTCGGCTGCTCGTGCTACGTCGCAACCGAGACCAACTCGCGAATGGGCTGGGCGGTTCCCGGCAGAACCGGCACAGGGCGATCGAAGACGTCACGGACGAATTCGTGGGGATCGATTCCCAGGCAATGATACAACGTCGCCACCACATCCTGGTACGGCACGGGCCGGTCTTTCGCCGAATCGGCCAGCGCGTCGGTCGAGCCGATCACCTGACCGGTCCGCAGACCACCGCCGGCCAGCAGCGCCCCGTTCACTCGCGGCCAGTGGTCGCGGCCGGCGTCTTTGTTGATCTTCGGAGTGCGACCGAACTCACCCCAGACGGCAACAGTGACATCGTCCTGCAGCCCGCGGTCGTGAAGATCCTGGACGAGCGCGGCAACCCCCTTATCGAATATCGGCAGATTTCCGCGGAGGTGGCCGAAATTGTTGCCGTGCGTATCCCAGAAGCCGTAAGCGACGGTCACGCAGCGAACGCCCGCCTCGATCAACCGCCGCGCTTGCAGGAACTGGTCGTTCCACAACGGGCCGCCATCTCCCTGATGTTTGGGAGAGCCTTTGCCATAGCGCTCGCGTACGGCC
>JAGVKR010000499.1 GCA_020050375.1 Planctomycetales bacterium | reverse complement strand
GGGCGCAAGACGACCGTCCCGCGGCGGCGGAGCCTGCGGCGCGAGCGACGCTGCGACTGCGCGAGCGTGTCAACGTTTTGATTCCGATCGGGACCGACGGTCGCCCGGCAGGCAGGAATCCGCTGTGTTACGTTCCGGCCGATTTCCTGATCCGTCTGAATCGACTGCAATCCAAACGTGACTTCCCGCCGTATTTGCTGAATGCCGCGGCATTCGATGCGGCCGTCGTCGAAGGGCGACAGGTTGAAATCTTGGCGCGGTTCGACGCGTACGTGCTTTCGGAAGATAGCTCGGTCCGCGTCGAACTGCCGCTGACGAACGTGGTCCTGGGGGGGGACGATGCTTGTCTGGTCGACGGTCGGCCGCATCCCGTGCTGTTGGGATCGGACGGTCGCGGGTTGATCGTCGAGCTTGCGGGACACGCCGCACGCCCGGCACCCGTGCCGATGCCATCCTTAGAAACCGAACCGGCGCCGAAGCCTTCGGGTGAAGGACGGGCGACGCCGATGGAGAGCTCGGCGGACGTCACATCGGACAGTTCTGCCACAAATTTCGTCGTCGCCCATCAGATCGAATTGCGACTCCATCCGCTCGTGGAGCTTGAGGCCAACGAAACATTTCTCGCCCGCCTGGGAATTCCTTTGGTGGGCGACACATCGGTGGAGTTCGAAGCCCGAAGCGAATCTGTGGCGCTGTCGGCCGCGCCTCGTGTCGGTGAAGCGGCCCAGAGATTCAGTCCGACACTGGCGAATCCCTCGCGCGTCGCGGCGCGACTGCGGCCGACCGGAGAGCTTCAATTCCGCTGGTCGAGAAACCGGCTGGCGTCGCAGACTCCGGCCGTCGAGCTTACCGCGAACGTGAACGGGCTGGTGGATGTTTCTCGGGCGCTGGCGACAGTGACTTACCAGGTCGGATACCGCGTGCATGCTGGCGCGGTTGATTCGTTGGTCTGGAAGCTCCCGCGCGGATCGACTTTGGTTTCGGTGCAATCGCCAGGAATGTCGGATTTTGTGATTGAATCGGGCGAGAGCGACGTCCGACGCCTGATCCTCGAATTCGCCACGCCGCAGACCGGCAGCATCGTCGTTACGGCGACTCTCGTCCAGCCGCTGCCGCGCGGGGTCGTCGAAAGCGACTTACCCTTGCTGGATCTCGGCGGCGCATCGGATCAGATCGGGCATACGACATTGGGTCGGTATCAGGTCGCATTCCGCCAACCCATCGATTTTCGTTTGTCGGCGACCGCCGCCACACCCGATTTGGTCCTCAAGCTGAGAGCAGTCGACGATTTTCTCAAGGATTGGCCGGTCGCCGGTCCCCGCCCACAGCAGGCGTACGAGTTGATTCGAGCCGGCATCCTGAAGCTGGCGTTGCAGGACTTGCCGGCCGGCCTGAAGGCCAAATCCGAATCGCGTGGACAATTCGCGAGAGGTCGGCTGGTTTGGAGCTATCACGCCGAGATCGAACCGGCGGTCGTTCCCCCGTTTCAGTACCGGCTGCACGCCGATTCGCGTCTGAGAATTCAGAGCGTGTCGATCAAGGACGAGGGAAAAGATGGAACGAATCGTTTGTTGCGCTGGTCGCACGTGAATGACACACTGGTGTTGTTCCTCAACGATCGCGCCGTTCAAGCGCAAACGCTGGAGGTCGTCGGAACAATGCCGATCGCCACTTCGCAGGAGGTCGAGCTGCCGCGGGTCGAGCTCGAGGGGGTTCCCACCGGGTCGAAAATGGTCACATTGACACACGCGCCCGATGTTGAAATCACGCTCTCGGGCGGGAGTTCGGCGAATCGGAACGATGATCCATCGTCCCTCCCCGAGCAGAATCCGCCGGGCAAGACTTCCGACTTGGTCCAGATCGAAATCCCAGCGCAAGGTCCACAGCCGCGCGTGCGGGTGGCAGAGGCCGCCCCGATTGCAATCGCGGAGAAGGCGACGATTCTACGACGCGCCGGCGACGAAAATCTGCTGACGCTTGCCGTGGAGTATCAGGTCCGGTCAGGGCGTGTTATGGAATTCGAACTGGAATTACCGGCCGAACTTGCGCAGCGCGCTCGAATCGAGACGAGTCTCGCGGCGCAAACTCTTCGCCGGTCCGCCGCCGACGACCGGGTCAATCTGGTGCTCTATCCGATGCAACCGGTTACAGACAGATTTCGTGTCACCCTGAGAGTTCCGGTTGCCGCTCCCTCGCCGATGGACTGGATCGTGCCGTCCGTGAGCACGGTGGGTGTCCCTATTGTATCAAGCTCGCTGATTGTCGCGCGCGAGTACAAAGTCGATCTTGAACCGATGTCATTGCCGAACTGGGTGCTCGCGTTGTTTGACGGCGAAGTCGACGTCGCGCGCGTCGGCTGCTATCGCCTCCCGTCAGACGAATCGTCGACAACGATTCGTCTGAGCGACGGTCGCCCGGAGGAATCCCCGAAAGCGCTTGCCGACGTCTACATCGAATTCGACGATCGCGGCGCGCTGTTGGGGCGATACGCGTTGTGGCTCTCGGATCGCTCGCCGGAGACGCTCGTCTTCGATTGGCCCGAGAACGCCAAGCCGCTTGTGGCATTTATCGACGATCGACCGCAGTTGGTTCTCTCTCCGACGGACGGCGCGTGGACGTTGCCGCTGCCCAAAGGTGCTGCTCCGAAAGTGATTTGCGTGACATGGATTGACCAAGACGAACCATTGCCTGGCATGGTCGGGAGGATGCGTTCGAAAATCCCCGCTCCGCGAAATGTTCCCGTCGTGACGGAACTCTTGACGACGAAGTTAGCTTCCCGTTTCATCACTCGTCGACCAGATATGACTGGCGAAACCGAGCTGGACGTTGCGATCGCCCGCTGGCAGGCAGGGCTGTTGGCGATCGAGCGACAATCCGCGCAGCCGGGAACTGTCGAAGGCATTTGGCTGGCTGACTATGTGCAGTCCGTCGCGCGCGATGCGACTCGACGCGTTACTCAGAGAGGCCATTCCGTTTCACCGCTTATGCAGCAGCAACTGGATTTGCTCAGTAAGCGCACTGCGATCCTCAAGCTTCCCAGTCTGGGCGAAAACGGTCACGCTGTGGATCCGTTCGCGGACATTCTTTCG
>JAGVKR010000390.1 GCA_020050375.1 Planctomycetales bacterium | reverse complement strand
GCTGTCGGTGAGCGCCGTCGGCTCCGAGGCTGTGCACAGTGCCTCCAAGTCATCGACCTCTGCCGGATCGGTGATCTCGGCCAGGGTCGTGAGCCCCGTCTGCGACGATCCCAATACCAACACGCGCGATCCGCAGCGCACGAGGTGAATCGTGTGTCGATAGTCGATGAGCTTTCGCCCCAGCACGTGCACCGCCTCGCGCGGCAGGCCACCGGGGCCCGATACTCCCCGCTGCTGAAACACCTTGGCCACCGCCAGGATCAAAACGACGACCACTGCCAAGGCTCCCGCGACAGTCGTCCAGCCGGCCGAAGAGGAGCCGGACTTCGTCGATTTCGGGTTCTTGTTCGGCGCGTGATTGGACGCGCGGGGGGGAATTTCCCGGGCCGTGCCGTGTCCCGGGTCGGCAAAGACACTCCCCGCCGGCGACAGCCACCAGACCGCAATCAGCAGATACGCGAAACCGCGCATGGAATTCCATTTCCAGTTCTGTCGGAGAGGCCGGCACAACGCCAATTCCTCTACGCGTGAACCATTTCCGGTCGCGTCTCCATCACAAACGACGAGCCAATAATCTCGGCAACACGCACGCAGAGCTTGTCGTTGAGCACGAGCACTTCGCCCCGCGCAATCAGACGACCGTCGACCAGAATGTCTACCGGATCGCCGGCAAGCTTATCGAGGGGGACCACCGCCCCTTCGCGCAAAGTGTCCCCTTCGTCAGAAGGCAAAAACGCCCGCCCCAGCTCGATTTGCAATTCGACATCAACATCGCCGGCCGCCGCCTGATCGGCGCCGGCTGACTCCCGGCACTCCAGATCAAACGAGGGAAGCTCAAACGGTCGCGCCTCAGCCAGTCGGTTCGAGAGAGCCGCTTCGAGGTCGAGTCCGGCGAAGGAAGGCATCTCGGGGCGTTCGGACCGTGCCTGGCGGTCTCCGTCATCGATTCGGACATCATCGCCGGACGGCGGCAGAACACCGATCGCCGAATTCATCAGCGCGGCAATTTCCGCCGGATCGAGCCGTTCGTCGTTGTCGTCGGCCACGCGCCACCTTTTCGTTGGTACTCGCTTTCGGGGCGGTGCTATATACGAATCCCCTGAAAATCCGTCAATTCCGATGATGGCCGACGCTCGCGCCAGGCACACTCATTGAAATGCCCAGGCTGCGTATTCAACCTGTTTTATGCAAGATCGACGCCCCTTGTCGAACAGTCAGGACGCGGCGGGATTATTTGACAATTATGTCATACTCTAGTAGAATGTCACGCGTGGCCAAGACAACTCGTCCACTGCCGTTGTTTTCTCGCGACGGGCTGTTGCCCACGGGAGACTACGCCATGACGCTCAACCAATTGGTGAAATCGAGTTTGGTGAGGGGGCCTCGCGGCGAGCGGCGTTCGCCGCATTGGGATACGGCGTGGCGCGCACGGCTCGTCGAGAGTCTCGCTATTCTTGCAGCCGACCTTGAAATGGTCGGTGTCAGTGAAATCTTCGTCAACGGTTCGTTCGTCGAGGCCAAGGATCATCCGCTCGATATCGACGGATACTTTGTTTGCGATCGTGTGCGATTCCTGTCCGGCCGTCTCGAACGCGAGTTGAACCAGGTCGCCGCAAAACCGTGCTGGACTTGGGAGAGTGCTGACCGACGTCCCGTCCCGGGGCTCGGCTGGAAACTGCCGATGTGGATCGAGTATCGGGTGGAGTTGTTCCCGCATTTCGGGCAAGGGACAGGAATCGTCGACCGTTTCGGAAACGAACTTACGTTTCCGGCCGCCTTTCGCCTGTCCCGAACAGGCCAGCCGAAGGGAATTGTGAAACTTGTGAGGTGAAACATGATTCGAACAGAAACGGAATATCAGGAAACTCAGCGCCGCATGAAGGAAGGGGAGCGGCATCAGAAGGCGCAGCAGGCCGAGTTGGAAAAGCTCGATCTCTCGAAAGCCGAGATTCGCCGTGGGATGGCGCCGCTCTTGACGTTTCATGCACAATTGCAGGAAGAGGCGCAGACCTACGAGCGTCTCCGCCGCGGGGACAGGAAGGAACTGGCCAGGTTCCAGGAACTCGGGCAGATTCTCATCGCGCTGCGCATCGTCAGCGGCCTGAGCCAGCGGGAGCTCGCCCTACGGCTCGGCGTCCACGAGTCGCAGGTCTCCCGAGACGAACGGAACGACTACCACGGTGTGACAATCGACCGAGCCCACCGAATCATCGAAGCCCTGGGCTTCGAGTTGCATTACAGCGTCGCCCCGACCCGGAAACGACCGCCATCCCGGGCGCGTCCCGTCCCCGCTGGGTGATGAATGGTCTGGCCACCCTTTGGCCAGGGGAGCCGCTAACGCGAATCAGTTAACAGTGGCGCGGCAGCGTGCATGATGGATTACACCATGCGGAAGAGATCCCCGTCGACATCCTCGATGCCTCGACAGATTCTGATTTCCACCGGCGCACGACTGCACTGCGGCCTGCTGGCCTGCGGGGGTGCGACCGGTCGCCAGTTTGGGGGCGTGGGCATGATGGTCAGCCCCCCAGGCTTTGTTATGCGGGCCAGCCGAGCTGATCGCGACGAGGTTCTGGCCCCCCCCCATTGGCAACAGCGGCTTTTGAACGCTGTGGCCCATTATCGACTCCAGGCGCCTCCTCACCGGCGACCGCCTCCCGTCCGCTGGGAAATCGAACACGCATTGCCGGCCCATGCGGGGCTCGGATCAGGGACGCAACTCGCCCTCG